>WFTX01000026.1 GCA_015485235.1 Nitrospirota bacterium
CTTCTATATCCAGGATGAGGCAGCCCAGCTCATCTCCCTCCTGCTTGACCCATCTCCAGGAGAAAGGATACTTGATGCCTGTGCAGCGCCGGGTGGAAAGGCAACTCACCTTGCTGAACTTACCATTGAGAAGGCAGATATCGTGGCAGCGGATATCAGGCCTGAGCGACTGGGAATCCTCATGGAAAATCTCTCCCGCCTGGATATCGGGTCTGTCAGGCCCCTTTCCATTGATGTCAGGGAACTCGGGCCGGAGCATTCCTACGACAGGATACTTCTTGATGCCCCCTGTTCATCGCTGGGCGTGATTAGAAAAAACCCCGACGTCCGGTACCGTTACAACCGGAAAAACCTGCTCAAGGCCGCTGAAGCGGAACTGGAAATCCTCCAGGCCGTCTCAGAACGCCTCCGGCCTGGGGGCCGGATTCTATACGCTGTATGCTCCTTCGAGCCTGAAGAAGGAGAGGAAGTCATCAGGAAGTTCTTGAATAAAAACCCTGATTTTTATATTATAGACATGGCGGAACTCTCCGGGACAGAATCCAGGAACTTTCTGGAACCCTTCAGGACTGAGAAGGGTTTTTTTCTCTCCCTCCCGCACCGTCACGGGATGGATGGCTTTTTCGGGGCACTGATGGAAAGAAAGGCAGGCAGATGAAGAAAATCTTTCATACCATAGTATACCTGATGATATTCGTTCTGCTCACAGCCGGCGGGAGTTACATAACCTTCCGGCTTCTGGGTGGAAAAAAGACCCTGCCCGTGCCTGACCTGAAGGGTAAGGATCTTGTGGAAGCAAACAGGATCGTACTCCAGAGCAGACTCTATCTCAAGATTGACGGTGAGGAGTTCAGTACGGAACTCCCCTCGGGAAGGATTATCAGGCAGGACATCCCTCCAGGTGAAAAGATAAAGGAAGGCAGGACGATACGGGTGATAATAAGCAAGGGCCCTCAGCATTTCTATATGCCTGATTTCACCGGCATTACACTGGATGAGGCCCGGGAGCTTGCAGCTGCAAAGAACATCAAGATAGCCAGGGTCATAGAGGTTAATTCCGGGACCTATGACCAGGATATCGTCATAGCCCAACGGCCCTCACCAGAGGAACGTGGTGCAGGAAAGGTATACTTAGTAGTCAGCCGTGGCCATTATCCCGAGGAATATGTCTGTCCTGACCTTACGGGATTCCCTGTAGGTGAAGCAAAGTCGCTCCTTGAAAGGCTCGGCCTTGAAGTGGAGTTTGACGGATACGGCGGGAGCATCACATCCCAGAAGCCACCGCCAGGGAGCATTATAAAGAAGGGCGAGACAGTCAGACTGCAGCTCGAATACAAGGAGGAAGAACAGCTCAAATGGTTATGATCGCACCATCAATACTTTCAGCGGATTTCAGGAAGCTGGGCAGTGAGATCAAGGCGGCTGAGGAGGCCGGTGCGGATCTCATACATGTAGACGTAATGGATGGACACTTCGTCCCCAACATGACGGTCGGCCAGGAGGTAGTAAGGGGAATCAGGGATACAACCGACCTGCCCTTTGACGTCCACCTGATGATTGAGGACCCTGACAGGTATATACAGGACTTTGCCTCTGCAGGAGCGGATATAATCACCGTTCATCAGGAGGCCGCTGTCCATTTGCACAGGACGGTCCAGTCCATACTGGAGGCAGGGAAGAAGCCCGGTGTCTCCATCAACCCGGCGACTCCCGTCTCTGTTCTTGAAGAGATCCTGCCAGACCTCTATCTCGTCCTGATCATGTCAGTAAACCCCGGATTCGGTGGACAGGGTTTCATTCCCCAGTGCTTGGAGAAGATATCAAAACTCAGGAGGATGATCAGGGAGAGAAACCTTGATGTGCTGATAGAAGTGGACGGCGGGATCAAGACTTCCAATCTCAGAGAGGTATCCGATGCCGGTGCTGATATACTGGTTATGGGCTCTGCCTTCTTTGGAGCCGATGATTACGGAAATCTGATGAAAGAGATCAGGGAGAGACTTGCAGGCTGAAGAGATATACAGCGAGGCCGAGAGGCTCCGCAGGCGGTCAAGGTATCCTGAAGCACTGAGGGCCTTCCGCAGGGCCAGAAGGCTTTTTGCAAAGAAGGCCGACCGGGAGGGTGAATTCATCTGTCTTATGGCCATGGGTGATATGCTCCGGATGTCAGGCCGTTACAGAGATGCTGAAAAGAACTATAGCGAGGCCCATGACCTGACCCGAAAACTCAGAAGCCCGTCACTACGGGCCGAGGCGGAGACAGGAATCGGCCTTTCCCTCCGTGGCAGAGGGGACTGGAGGGGTGCCCTCTCGCACTTCCGGAAGGCTAAGAGACATTTCCGGAAGACAGGAGATACTGAAGGACTGGCCTTTGTGCTCTGGGCCGAGGCAGGCGCCTGGCGCTACCGGGGGATGCCCGGAAAGTCCATTGCCCTGCTCAAGGAGGCACTCAAAACAGGCAGAGGCCTATCCAGTCCTGAACTTGAGGGTTACTGCCTCAACGCACTGGGTGGCGCCAGCCGGGTTGCAGGCCTCAGGCATCTTTCCCTCCTTTATTACAGGAAGGCCAACGAAATCTTCTCTGAAACAAGGGACCGCTTCGGCCTTGCATACTCATTCTGCGGGATGGGAAACGCCGAAAGGATGTACGGCCGGTACCAGAACGCCCATGACTATTTCAGGAAGGCCCTCAGGGTCTATGACCGGATAGGGGATATCGTCAGCTCCGCCTATACGCTCTGGAGCATCGGCCAGACCTATCTGATGGAAGGACGGCTACTCATGGCTGAACGCTTCTTCAACCGGGCTGATGAGCGATTCAGGCAGACTTCTGATACGCGGGGAAGGGCCTATCATCTTCTGGGGCTTTCACAGGTCCATGCCCTCCGGGGGGACAGGAAGGCTGCCCTCAGGCTCCTTGAAAGGACGATCCGTATTACAGAGAAAGGGAACTACCTTCTTGAGAACTGTCACGCAAGAACGATCCATGACTGGCTCAGCGGAAGGGAGTCAGGTTTAACAGACATAAGGCCCGCCTGTTATAACAGGCTCGGTGTCAGGCTCAGATTCAGGGGGCTGCCCTTTAATATCCCCTGACAGTAGTGTCCAAAACAACTTTGGATACCATATGAAGGCAGTATGGCGGAGAAAACAGTGTCTTATCTGAACATACCAAACATCCTTACAATACTCAGGATCATACTCATACCCGTTTTTGTGAGTGCCCTCATATACAGGCGCTACCCACTCGCAATGTTCATCTTCATTGCTGCCGGTGTGACCGACCTTCTTGACGGGATGATTGCCAGGGTCAGGAACGAACAGACGGAACTCGGAAAGTTTCTCGATCCCCTGGCTGACAAATTTCTCCTTGTTACATCCTTCATCCTCTTCGCGATATACGGCCTTGTTCCCACCTGGATGACGATAACCGTTCTGAGCAGGGATATAATCATAGTGATCGGCTGGCTCCTTATTTCACTCATCACCCATAAGACCCGGATCGAACCAACCCAGCTCGGCAAACTTGCAAACGCCTCACAGATGGTCCTCCTTGCATACATCCTTATTGAGCTGAACCTCCGGGAACTCCCCCTGCCCGACCCTGCCATACTCGTTTACATAACCGCCACTATCACAATAGCCTCAGGTCTTCACTATATCTACAGGGAGCTCATATAATGGCGGCCGTCAGGAATGGAAACACCGTAGACAGGGTCATCCCTGAAAGCCCTGCAGCCAGGGCAGGCATCAGGAAAGGGGACGTGATACTCACCCTGAACCGGAACCGGATCAGGGACTCCATAGACCTCCTCTTCTATTCCGATGAACCCGTTCTTAACATATCCCTGAGAAGGGACGGAAAACTCCGGAGGATAAGGGTAGAGAGGGATGAAGCTGAACCCCTTGGAATAGAACTCCGGCCTTTCCCAATAAAGCGATGCCGTAACAGATGCATCTTCTGTTTTGTCCGTCAGCTTCCAAAGGGACTGAGAAAGAACCTCTACATCAAGGACGAGGATTACAGACTCTCCTTTCTCTACGGGAACTATATAACACTTTCCAACCTGACCGATGCTGACAAAAAAAGGATACTTCAGCAGCGTCTAAACCCGCTTTATATCTCTGTTCATACCACAAACAATGAGCTCAGAAAAAGGATGCTCCGTGGAAACACCCACGTTGATATCATGAAGGAACTCCGGTGGCTCTACACCAACCGGCTCAGGTTCCATGCCCAGATAGTCCTATGTCCCGGCTACAATGATGGAGAGGAGCTTGTCAGGACAATTAGCGACCTGCAGAAGTTCTATCCATACATCCTCTCCATTGCCGTTGTGCCCGTCGGACTCACAAAGCATGGAAACAGTGAACTCCGGCATGTCCAGAGGAAAGACGCCAGGGAGGCACTCAGAATAATCTCTGACTTTCAGAAACGGTGCAGGAAGAAATACGGCGATCCCCTCGTCTATGGTGCCGATGAACTCTACATCAAGGCGGAAAGAAAATTCCCTCCCCTCAGACTGTACGGAGATCTCCCCCAGATTGAAAACGGCGTAGGAATGATCCCCCTCTTCCTTTCAGAGATGAAGGAATTCCGTCCACCGGCATCTTCCACGCCGGGACGGCGGTTCCTCACGATAACAGGAACCTCTTTCTATCCTTTCCTGAAGGAGACCCTGGAACCATACAGGGAGATGTTACCCCTTGAGATCCTGCCTGTAGAGAACAGGTTCTTTGGAACCTCCGTCACGGTCACCGGGCTTCTGACAGGAAGGGACATAATATACACCCTCTCCGAGATAAGAGAGGACGGCGACATACTTCTTCTCCCGGATGTACTATTGAGAGAGACCGACAGCATACTCCTTGATGATGTTACAGTAAGAGACATTGAGGAAATTCTCGGCCTGGAGGTCAGGATTATCGAATCAAGCCCGGCAGGTCTGAAGAAAGGACTTGAGGAAAATGGTCAGGATTGACGGAAAAACTGAGGTGATCTGCATTATCGGAGATCCTGTAGAGCACAGCTTCTCCCCGGCGATGCATAACGCCGCATTCGAGTCCATCGGACTGAACTGCTGCTATCTGCCCTTCAGGGTGGAATCAGGCAAGCTCCCCGGTGCCATCAACGGCATCCGGGCACTGAACATCAGGGGTGCGAATGTGACCGTACCCCACAAGCAGGCCGTGATCCCCCTTCTTGACAGCATTGATGAAGAGGCTGAATTCATCAGAGCGGTCAATACCGTAAAAAATGACAACGGAATCCTTAAGGGTTATAACACCGACGGCAGAGGGTTCATGGAATCACTAAGAGAGGCGGAGATCGAAACTCGAGACAGGAGGATACTGGTTCTTGGAGCAGGAGGGGCCTCAAGGGCAGTGTGCTATTATCTGAGCCAGACCGCCTCGGAACTGTTTATTCATAACAGGAACCGCTCCCGGGGGCTGGACCTCATAAATGACCTGAAGAGTCTTGGAGGCAATGTATCTCTGGCAGAGGACCTGGATGTTGCCTCTCAGGCAGACATCCTGATAAACGCAACCTCCCTCGGACTCGGGCCGGATGACCCGCTTCCCATAGACCCTGACCTGCTCTCACCCGGCCAGACCGTCTGTGATCTCATATACTGGGAGACGCCTTTGCTGGTTGCAGCCCGCACGCGTGGTTGCAGGACCCTTAATGGCCTCGGAATGCTCCTCCATCAGGGAGTGCTGGCCTTCAGGATCTGGACCGGGATCACCCCGCCCGTTGACCTGATGCGGAAGGTTCTCAGGGAGGAGGTTGAAAGGAAAGGAAGGTTTTGAGTCCGGGAATTCCCATTACAGTCAGACAATTCCAACCGTGACTATTCCTCACCAGCCTCGGAATCCTTATCCATTATTTTTCTTTTCGAGTATTCAGGATACAACACCTTAATACAGTCTGGACAGAAACCGTGGGAAAACTCCACATCTGCATGTTCTTTAAAATACTCCTCCAGTTGCGTCCAGTAACCCTCATCCGTGCGAATCCTCTTGCAGGAAGCACAGATTGGCAAAAGCCCCCGTAACTGCTTCACCTTTTCCAGTGCCGCTTCCAGTTTTTCCTTTTCCTTGTGGAGTTCATCCGTGAGTGTCACAAGTCTGTCAAACTGGCGGGCATGACTGATCGCCAATCCGGCAATGTTCTGAATGAAACGGGCCAGTTCCATATACTGGTCTTTGTATTCTGGAAAAGCCAGGCCTTGAGCATACACCACGCCGACTGTCTCCCCGTGATAGGCCAGCCTCACCATCAAGCTCCCACTGTCTTCATCCCAGATGACAGACTTGTCTTCATGGAGGATCGCATTATTCATGACATCCCTTTCCCGAGGCAACAGATCCTCTTCAGGCCATGTGTAGCCTGGCTTACCATCCCTGAACTCCATGAAACAGAGTCTCATGGGTGCACACAGCATGGACAGAAGACCAAGCAGCCGCCGGACCGTCTCCTTCTCGGAGAAGGAATCACCCAGTTGAAGCACGAAGTCCAGAATCATCGCATAGTCAGCTTTCAGGCGGCGTTCCTTCCTGGCCAGTCCGGTGATATTCTCAAACTGCAACCGGAAGACGATCTCCGAGAAGAACAACCGCAAATAATCTGTTCCGATCTTCACATGCTCAGCCGGCAACCCTGCATACGCCGCGAATTCCTGCAAATGACGTTCTGAACCGGGAACAGCTTCTGTGTCAAGCAAGACAACCTTGTTCACGGATCCGCGAAAGAACGGGACAGCGGCATCACGGTCAACCCCCCATGCCTTGATTGCTGCTTCCCAGTTGACAAGCCAGCCCGGTGTAACCAGATATGCCCCTGCATGCAGATAGTCATCAACCAGTTTGCGAGGAGCAACCATGTAAAAACAGTGCTCAAGGGAGTGAACAGTACAAGCCGGGAAATTCTCTGGTGGTGTATCGAGGTTCATCAAACAATATCCACCAAGTATGTGTAGTTCTGTAGGAGGAAAAATATTTGACAGTCCGGACCTCAAATCATCCCATTCCAGCGGCGGTAGACCACACCTGCCGGGGAAAAACTGCACTTCCACTCCCGGCAATTCCAGGTGCTCCAGCACGGCACTGACTTCCGGCCTGAAGTGATCACACACTGCGAACAACAGCGGTTTTTCCATTGCTACTCCTCGCCCGTGCATAAAGGATATCTCCCCCATCTGAAGACGGTTTCAGAAATGGTTTCAAGAACCGATTCAGGAACCTGGATCGGTATCTCACCGTGGTTGTCGGAAAGTATAAAGCCTCCTCCCGGCCCTGCCTTCAAGAGAGCGTCTCTGACAATGCTCGTGGTTTGCTCAGGGGTCCATCGACGCATTTCAATGCCGTTTAAGTTTCCAATGACAGTCAGCCTCCCCCTGCATGCCTCTTTGACCTCCAGCA
>WFTX01000027.1 GCA_015485235.1 Nitrospirota bacterium
AAAAAAAAAAAAAAAAAAAAAAAAAAAAACTTCTCGGAATCCAGACTGCTTCATTGTGCCATCAGGCCTGTATTTATGATAATCTGGTAATGTTAACAACCAGTTACTGCTGACGGCTAAGCCCCTGCGGGGTTCAGTAATTAGCTGTCAACTCCCCAGGAGACCCATATGCAACGCCACATCGCGGTTAATTTAGGCAACCTTGTTCTTTCCCTCTCTGAAGCCATGGATTTGGCTGATCCATCATTAATTCAACATCAACAAAGGGTAGCATTTGCTGTATGGGAGATGGGGAAAGCTGCGGGTCTCTCAAGTGAAAGATTGGAGCAAATCTTCATAGCTGCACTGCTTCATGATATCGGTGCCTTTTCATTGGAAGAAAAAATCTCTCTCAGAAACTTTGAGGCTGAAAATGTGGAAAATCATTGCATCCGTGGCGAAAGCCTACTCAGAAACATACCATGGCTAAAGAAATCGTCAAAAATAATCAGATTTCATCACAAGGAGTGGCACCAGTGGAATGAGTCAATTGAAAACCCTCTTGTTTTCGAATCTCAGTTATTATTACTTGCCGACTATGTGGAACGTAACATAAACCGGAAACAGTATATTCTTCATCAACATGAAGATACTATCTCTAAAATAAGATCTTCGTCTGGTTCTTATTTCCATCCACGGGTTGTTGATCTTTTCATGACAGTATCTGACCGTGAAGAGTTCTGGCTGGATCTGGTTTCTCACAGGTTGTATTCCCTGCTCCTTAATGAAGGTCCTTTCAGAAGGATAGAAATAGGCCTTTCAGATATCTCCCTGCTATCGGAACTTTTTAGGAACATAATTGATTTTCGTTCCCGTTTTACTTCAACTCATTCTTCAGGCGTTGCTGAATCTGCCTCTATGTTGTCAAGGATTTTCGGCCTGACAGAGACGGAAATAGAGCTCATGGGGGTTGCAGGAAACCTGCATGATATAGGCAAGCTGGCGATTCCTAACAGTATTCTGGACAAACCAGGAAAACTCACCAGAAACGAAATGGCAATTATGAAATCACATACCTATTATACATATACCGTTATAAATACCATTGGGGGGCTTCAACAGATTGCTGAATGGGCCGCTTATCATCATGAAAGGCTTGATGGATCTGGATATCCTTTCCACTGCACCGCTATTGAGCTGAACACAGGGGCGCGAATTATGATGGTTGCAGATATATTTACCGCACTTACCGAGGACCGGCCATACAGAAAGGGTTTGTCCAGAGAAGAAGTTGTTCGAATCATCAAACAGTTCTCTGATCGTCATCTGGTGGATACCAAAATTGTCAACCTCCTTTTTGAGAATTATGAAGAGATACGCTCATGTGTTGCTGAAAGGCAGGCTGCGGCAAGAAATTTCTATGAAAGTCAATTTTCTTTTTTTTAATAAGTCATGGAGAGTGCTGGAAGGAACCCTTGGGGGGCAGCTCTGACATTTGTTTTATTAAAGCAGTGCCTGTAAAACCGGGTCTGTACACCTCTATGATCACCTAAGTTAGCTGTCCGGTCCGCAAAAACCACCCTTATGAATACACAGACACATCGCATTCCGGTATAATTAAGAAGGTGTTTTTGGCAGAATTCCTGCACTTGACCGCTGTTCTGCTGACTGCCACCACCTCTGATGGGGCTTTTATCAGCAGCTGATGAGCTTGACAAAACACAAAAAAAATGCCAACTAAACAACGAGCCATTGCAATAATAGGAAGTTACAGGGCAGGTGGAGCTGTTGACTCTGCAGTCTCTGAGATACTCTCACACCTCCAGAACCGGGAGGTGTACTGTCGGACTGTCTATCTGAAGGATTACAACATCAGGTTCTGCACAAACTGTCGGAGTTGTCTTCAACAACCTGGCAGATCAAGGGGCAGGTGCATCCTGAATGATGATATGGAAGATATTCTGAAGTTGATCGATTCGGCTGATTTTTTGATACTCGGAGCCCCAACAAATGCAGGCAATGCCAATGCCCTGACGAGGAAGTTTCTTGAGAGATGTGTCTGTCATGCATACTGGCCCTGGGGAGTCCACTCCCCTGTGCTCCGCGATAAAAGCAAAAACAAGAAGTCCATACTGGTATCTTCAAGTGCTGCTCCTGCATTAATCGGAAAATACCTGAATGGTACTTTAAAGGCCTTGAAGACACTCTCGGAATACCTGGGGGCCAGACCTGTCGGGGTCGTCTGGGTCGGAGGAGTTACAACGAAGAGAATTCAAATCCCCCCGGAAGTCAGGAGGAAGGCCAAAGGGCTGGCAGAGAAACTTCTTGAAAAAAAGGGTGACTGAAAGATGTCAATTTGCCAAAAGCAACGCTCCTCCTGACGGAGGAGACAGGACCCTGGAAAGACTGAATGTCATGGAGGACAATTGGTCATGAATGAACGGGACAGTAGTCTTATAGTGGAAGTAAAAGAAAAAGTGGCCTGGCTCACACTGAACCGCCCTTCTGTCCTCAATGCACTTAACAAACCTTTACTGCTTGAAATTCATGCGGCCTTGGAGAAAATACGGTCAAACAGTGCCATCCGGGCTGTCTTTTTCACTGGTGCAGGAGACAGGGCCTTTTCCGCTGGGGCGGACATCGAATATCTCAACAAAGCCACTCCTGTACAGGTCCGGGATATGGCACGGCTTGCCATATCTGTTAATCATCTTATTGAAAACCTGAACAAGGTTTCCATTGCCCTGATAAATGGCTATGCTCTGGGTGGGGGACTCGAGTTGGCCGAAGCCTGCATGTTCCGGATTGCCGTTCCTTCAGCAAGGCTCGGCCATCCGGAAGTCAAAATCGGTGCTGTAGCCGGTTGGGGCGGAACCACGCGGCTCCCGCGCCTTGTTGGCAAAAGCCGGGCCGTGGAAATGCTTCTTACAGGAAGGATGGTGAACGCAGAGGAGGCCCTCCAGACGGGGCTTATCCACAGGATAGCAGAACCTGACAAACTGAAAGCCGAGGGAGAACAATTACTGGAAGAGATTATGAAAAACGCTCCCATCGCTGTGAATCTCACGTGGGAGGCCCTTCATCGCGGCCTGGACCTCTCAGTTGATGAATCAGCGGATTTAGGTGCTGACTGTTTCGGATTAGCTGCCTCAACCGAGGACTTTCGTGAAGGAACCAGGGCATTTTTGAACAGACAGAAGCCGCACTTCCAGGGCAGATAACTTTTACCTGCAAACCGGATGGAGATAGCAGACGGCTCGGTCGGGTACTGAACTGTGCAGGGTACCGAAGGGCTGGCAAAAATACCCCTCTTTAATGTAGATTATTATAATGAAGAAAAAGTATCTCCTGTGTACATTTATTTCCGGCATACTTTTACTGTTCTCAACTTATGCCTTTGGCCAGCCGGTTATCACATTCACAGAACTCTCCCATGATTTCGGTGATGTAGATCAGGGTGAAGAACTCGAGTATACCTTCACATTTACAAACACAGGCACGGAAGTCCTGGTAATCGAGAAGGTGACTTCTTCCTGAGGCTGTACAGCCACGGTGGTCAGTTCAGACCGCCTCGGTCCGGGGGAAACCGGTGAGATAAAGGCGGTAATGCAGACAAAGGGCAAAAAGGGGCTTGTAACCAAGACCGTCCAGGTAAGAACAAATGACCCGGAGCATCCCCTTACCATCCTGAAGCTGAAGGCCAGGATCCAGGATCCCTTTCATCAGGACATAGGATCATCTACCACCCTTTTCAGTGACCCCTGCAGGACCTGTCATGTAGAGAGGGGGATAGGAAAGATGGGAACAGTGCTCTTCAGGGCTGACTGTATAATGTGTCACCGGCGGGGAAAGAAGGCAGGTTCCATAGCTGACATGAGAAAGCTTCCCAGGAAAGACCTCAGAAAAATCATAAGTTTCGGAAAAGAAGGAACAATGATGCCGGGATTTGCCTCAGTGGCCGGCGGCCCCTTGACGGATCAGCAGATCAACTCACTCGTCAGGTATATCAAGAACAGGTAGGAAGCAAGGAGACTCAGGCCTCCATCAGCTTCTCCTCTTCCTCCTGATCAGTCTTGCACTCTATACACATGGTCGTGACAGGCCGTGCCTCAAGGCGCCTTATCCCGATCTCACAACCGCATATCTCACAAATTCCATAAGTCCCGCTGTCAATCTTCTCGATTGCAAGATCTATTTTCTTGAGCAACCTCTGCTCCCTTCCCCTGAGACGGAGCATGAAGTTCCTGTCAACCTCTGCAGTGGCCTGATCCCCCATATCAGGAAAGGCACTTTCGTCAGGAAGGGTGTGAAG
>WFTX01000028.1 GCA_015485235.1 Nitrospirota bacterium
ATGGAGCCTCCCTATGAGGAACTCTTTGACCTGGTTGACAGGATCTGGGAGTTCTGGGATGAGCATGGCAAGAACCGTGAGAGGGTCGGTGAACTGATCGAGAGACTGGGCTTCCCCACATTCCTGAGGGAGACGGGCATCGAGCCTCATCCTGCAATGGTGAAGGAGCCGAGGAGAGACCCATTCTTCTTCTGGACCGAAGCCGACATCGAAAAGTAATTTTATAAAATTATCTTTAAATTTAAGGAGGTTTTAAATGGCTGAGAATCTTCCGGAAAGACAGACAGACATCGGACCACCTCATTATGTGCAGTTTCTGCCGCGTGTCATAAAGGAGAACTATGGTCAGTGGAAGTATCATGAGGAACTGAGTGCCGGGGTTATGGTGCATGTCTCTGAAAGCGGTGCCAAGGTCTGGACCGTGAGGGTGGCATCTCCCCGTCTCCTTTCAACTGATACGATCAAGGACATCTGCGACCTGGCTGACAAACACTGTGACGGGTATCTCCGGTTCACCACCAGGCATAACGTCGAGTTCATGGTGGATGACGAGAGTAAGGTCCAGCCTCTTCTGGACGACCTGAAGGCTGGCGGCTACATGATCGGTGGTATCGGGGACCGGATAAGCAACGTTGTCCATACCCAGGGATGGGTGCACTGCCATTCTGCTGCAACCGATGCCTCTGGCCTTGTGAAGGCGATGATGGATGAACTCCATGAGTACTTCACTGAGAAGGAACTTCCCAACAAGGTGAGGCTGGCCGTTGCATGCTGTGTGAACATGTGCGGTGCCGTGCACTGCTCTGATATAGCCCTCGTCGGTGTCCACAAGACACTCCCGAGGATCGAGCATGACAAGGTGAAGAACCTCTGTGAGATCCCCTCCACAGTCGCTGCATGTCCTACAAGCGCGATCAGCCCTGATCCGAAGCAGAAGAGCGTTAAGATCAAGGAAGAAAAATGCATGTACTGCGGTAACTGCTACTCCGTCTGCCCGGCCATGCCGATTTCCGATCCCAAGAATGACGGTGTGGCAATAGTGGTCGGCGGGAAGGTCTCCAACCTGAGGTCAAACCCGACATTCTCCAAGCTGGCCGTGCCGTGGCTTCCGAACAACCCACCGCGGTGGCCCGAGGTCACAGATGCGGTCAAGACCATACTCAACGCCTATATTGCCGGTGCCAAGAAGCATGAGAGGCTGGGTGAGTGGATCGAGAGGATTGGCTGGGAGAAGTTCTTCAGCGAGACCGGCCTGCCCTTCACGATGCAGCATATCGACGACTTCACCTTTGCCCGTGAGACCTGGCGGATGGCTGCAACATTCAAGTATTAAGATACTGCGGCGGGAGGTCTCTTCAGGGACCTCCCTTCTTCTGTTAACCCATAGAAGCGAGTGAGGTGTAGAATGGACAGGGAAGAACTGAAGAAGATAATCTATGAGATGGTGGAGAAGTCCATGGGCAAGAAGCTCCTGAAGCCCGGGGACCTCTTCAAGAAGCTTAATGCCGAGCATGGGGTTCCGAAGCCTGAGGCAAAGGCGGCACTTAAGGAACTCATGGATGCCGGTACACTCATCTATTCCTACAAGGGAGGAAGCTACGTAGAGATACCTCCCAAGGAGTAGGCTCCATGCCTGCCTGGCTGAAAGACTGAAAAAAGAATGCAGATAGAAACTCCAAGGGTGGTTATAGCAGGGCTTAGAGGGGGCTCTGGTAAAACCACCCTTTCTATTGGTTTGATGAGGGCACTCCGGAGGAGGGGGCTCCGGGTGGTGCCCTTCAAGAAGGGACCGGACTACATTGATTCGGGCTGGCTTGCCAGGGCAGCCGGTGCGGGCTGCCGGAACCTTGATCCCTACCTTGTTCCTGAAGATCTGATAAGGCAATCCTTCTGCAGTGCCTCCTCATGGGCTGACATGGCGGTCATAGAGGGTAACAGGGGCCTCTATGACGGGATGGACCGGGAGGGCTCCTTCAGCACAGCCGCCCTTGCCCGCCTCCTGAATGCGCCGGTAATACTGATAGTGGACTGCACCAAGGCGACCAGGACTGTTGCCGCCATGGTACGGGGTGTGATGGATTTCGAGGAGGGTCTCCGGATAGGCGGTGTAATACTGAACCGGATCGGGGGGAAGAGGCATGAGGATATAATCAGGGAGTCCATCCTGGAATATACCGGCCTCCCCGTCCTGGGGGCAATCAGGAGAGAAAAGGCCGGCCTGATCCCGGAGAGGCATCTGGGTCTGATAACGTCGGCCGAGTTCAGCGGGCTGGAGGCTGTTATCGAGAGGATGGAAGAACTGGTGATGGAAGGTGTGGACCTTGACCAGGTGGTGGCGGTTGGACGCCAGGCAGGCCCGCTTTCTGCCAGTGAGGGGAAGGAACCCCACGGCAGGGTGATGCCAGAAGGCAAGGGAGTAAGAATCGGGATAATCCTGGATGCGGCCTTCCAGTTTTACTATCCTGAGAATATAGAGGCCCTTGAGAAGGCGGGGGCAGAGGTGATAACCGTAAATGCGATGGAGACTCCCGGGCTTGAGGGGATAGACCTCCTGTATATAGGTGGCGGATTCCCTGAGACCAATGCCCCCCGGATTGCAGAGAACAGATCCTTCATGGACTCATTGAAGCGGCTTGCCGAAGGAGGGCTTCCTGTTTATGCGGAGTGCGGAGGGCTGATGTACCTGGGTAGGGAACTCCGGACAGGTGGAAAGATCTACCCCATGACCGGCCTGTTTCCGGTCTCCTTTGAGATGAATGAGCGGCCCGTTGCCCACGGATATACAGAACTGGAGGTGACGGTGGAGAACCCCTTCTATCCAGTTGGAACGGTCCTGAGGGGGCATGAGTTTCACTATTCAAGAGTGACAGATGATGAGATAACCGTGCCCATGGCCTTCAGGATGCTCAGGGGCAGGGGGATCAGGAACGGGATGGACGGGCTTGTCTACAAGAACATCCTTGCAACATATACCCATGTTCACAGCCTGGGTGCGCCAGAATGGGCGGAGGGAATTCTCAGGGCTGCCAGGGACTACAGGAGGTTGTGGGATGAAGTTCAGGGCCCTTAAAAAAGAGGTGGTGAAGGCCCTTGAGAACGGGGATTTGGAGCGGATCCTCTCTCTCTCAAGGGAGAATCCCAGAACAGTGAGCATCCTCATAAACCAGAGCTACGACAAGAACACCCTTCTCACATGGCGGGCGATCACAGCGATGGGGATGGTGGTAGATGATATAACGGGGAATTCCCTTGACGAAGGGAGGAACATAGTCAGGAGACTGATCTGGTCCATAACCGAGGAGTCAGGCGGGCTGGGTTGGTCCACCCTGGAGATGCTGGGGGAGATCATCCGGAGAAGGCCCGAGGAGTTCGGAGATATAGCCCTTCTGATCCCTGAATACTTTGAGGAGGAGATATTCAGGCCGGGCGTTCTCTACGCACTCTGCAGGATCGGGAGCCTCTGGCCGGAGCTGATTGATGATGGGGATAAACTGGAGGAGATGGTCCTGGAGGCCCTTCGCTCTGACGATCCCCAGACCAGAGGCCATGCCCTTTATGCAGTCGGTTGTCTCCAGGAGATGCTCGATTCAGACAGAATCAGAGAGCATGTCCGGGGTCTCGCCAGAGATCCAGCGAGGGTTAAAATATTCGAGTCCTATGAACTCCATGATTACAGCATAGCGGAACTTGCAAAAAGAGTCCAGAAGGGATAAATATTTCAGGAGTTTCCCCAGAAATAAGAGGCAGAGTGAAGCAACAAATTGAGAAATAAGCAGAAGTAAGGATGTATAAGTAGTGTTGTAATTTTTTAAGGTAAACAG
>WFTX01000029.1 GCA_015485235.1 Nitrospirota bacterium
AGGAGTATAGAGGTGTCCCTTTTCTTTATCGCCTCATTAATATAAAAAAGAATATAAATAATCTTATAATAGGATATCAGATAGGAACCGCCTTGTCAACTTTGTCATGGGTGCCAAAAATGCCGTTTGACTCATCAGTCAGTTATAAGGCAGGAGGGCACAGGCTTTTCGTCTCATTCTCGCAGGCCCTCCATGGCCTGCTCCGAGGCAGGCAATCTGCTTCACCTTCCTGGTGAAGATCATAGATTGCCTGAAGCCGCTCAAACCCTATGCCCTCCTGCCCTTTATTGTTGGAGCATTTTTTCTATCGGCAATCTGGGGTGGGTGAGCTACCAGCGGCAGGCCTGGAAGTTTTTCCTGCCAATTGTTTTTCGAAGGCATGTATAGAAAATGGATACACTTTTTTCACTGCCGTAAGGGCGGTAATATAAAGTGTATTTTACTGGACTTCGTGGGAGGGAATATGCCCGGCGAGAGCATTTGCGGGCGAATGTAATAAAAATGCTTCATTATAAGCCGAAGAACCCTGCGGTGCCTTGCCGCAGGATTCTTCATTGTTTTATTATACTGTATAGCATAAATATACACCTCTGGTGTTTGGTGTTTTGAGTCCTGCATGTATCAGATCTGCTAACTCGCTGATCTGAAAGGGAATTGTTTGAAAAAGGAGAAGATGAGCTTTCCTGGCAAGAGTTTTGCTTTACAGGAGGTGTAAATCCGGGAGTGTCTTTCAGGTCGGGTAATGCTTCCGGGTAGTGATAATGCCGGGAAAGGAGGTAAGTAATGGATAAGGGTAAGATACTTGTTCTCGACGATGATCCGGCCGTAACGCTGAGTTGCAAGAGGATCCTCGGCGCAGAGGGCTATAACATCACTACTGTTGCGCGGGGAGAGGATGCCGTCAGGGAACTTGAGAAGGACGAGTACGAGCTGCTGATTACGGATATCAGGCTTCCCGATACATCGGGGATCGAGGTGGTAAGGGAGTCAAAGGTGATACAGCCCAATACGGATGTGGTCGTGATAACGGGGTACCCCACCCTGGAGGATGCAAAGGAGTCCATCCGGCTCGGTGCCTTCGAGTATATAGAGAAGCCTTTCACCCCGGAGTTCATGATCAATGTTGCAAGAAAGGTCTTTGACCGGCGGGGCTGGATCCTCCGGCAGGCATACATTAATGAATTCCGTGACTATATAGTCCCCCTCAGGGACAGGGAAAACCCCGTCATATTCTACAAGGAAGGCGTATGGGCCAGACCCACCAAGAGCGGCCTCTGGGAGGTCGGCTATGACCTGAGATACGAGATGGCTGCAGGCGAGATGCTCTATGTGGATTTCCAGAAGGTCCAGAGGGTTGAGGCCGGTGAGCCCTTTGCAAGGCTTCTTGCCGGGAGTGGAAAGATAATAGATATCCCCTCGCCCATGACCGCCGAGATAAAGGAGATCAATACAAAGGCAAATGATGTTATATGTTCCCTTCTCAGGGATCATCTCTCCGAGGGATGGCTTGTCTGGCTTGCAAGGGTGGTTCCCCTTGAGATTTAGAAATACCATAACTATGGAGGTTAGATAAATGGCCGGTAAGATTCTGATTGTTGATGACGAACTGGTGGTTATAAAGAGTTGTGAGAGGATTCTTGCACCTGAAGGCTATGATGTAAGCGGTGTAACCAGTGCGAGTGATGCCCTTGGTGAAATCCAGAACGGAAACTTCGACCTTATCATAACAGACCTGAAGATGCCGGGGATGGACGGTCTGGAACTTATACGGCGTGTGAAGGAGAAGAATCCTTCAGCCGGCATTGTCGTGATAACGGGGTATCCATCCCAGGAGAGCATCAAGGATGCCCTTGAGTACGGTATTATCGATTATCTTCCCAAGCCGTTTTCACCACAGTTGCTTCTTGATGTGACTGAGAAGGCGATGTCTCTTGTGAAGGCCCAGAAGGTGGAGGAAAAGCCTCCAGAGGTCCAGGATGTGGAGGCAAAACTCGGTGAAATCTATAATGTTATAAACAGGAACAGGAACACACCTGGAGCCCTGATCCCGATACTGCAGCAGACCCAGGAGATACTGGGCTATCTTCCCCCCGCTGTCCAGAGAATAATCGCAAAGGAACTCAATCTTCCCGTAAGCGAGGTCCATGCCGTTGTCTCGTTCTATTCGTTCTTTACCATGAAGCCCAAGGGGAAGCATAACATCAGGGTCTGTCTCGGCACGGCCTGCTACGTCAAGAGGGCGAATGAGATACTTGAGAAACTGAGCGAATACCTCGGAATAGGTGAGGGTGAGATCACGGAAGACAGGAAGTTCTCCATCGAGACTGTGCGGTGCCTCGGGGCATGCGGTCTTGCCCCTGTGGTTGTGATCGACCATGATACCCATGGTGGAGTGGATCCCGTGAAGGTCTCGGAGATTGTAAAACAATATAATTGAGATAGAAGGAGGCAGAAAAATGCCCAAACTTACTGTGGAAGACCTGAAGAAGATCAAGGAGGAATACAGGGCAAAGGCCGCCCTGAGGGAAGGGAAACACCGGGTGAAGGTAACTGTACACATGGGTACATGCGGACTTGCAGCCGGGGCAAGAGAGATCATGAATGTGATACTCGATGAAATAGGAAAGAGAGACCTGAACGACGTGGTGATCACCACCTCCGGCTGTGCCGGCCTCTGCAGCAGGGAGCCGATGATAACAGTCCAGGTTCTCGATGACCCGCCTGTCAAGTACTGCGACCTGAACGAGGAAAAGACCAGAAAGATAGTAGAGGAACACATCGCTGGAGGCAGGCCCGTGGAGGGTCTCGCCCTTGTCCAGGGCTGTGAAACATCCTATTGAGCCAATAACAAGTAACCAGTAACAAGTAACCAACGATACGGGAGGCTTTGATGGAACGGCAAAGAATGAACCTGATGCTCTGCGGCGGAACGGGCTGCATTGCAAGCGGGAGTCTCAAGATCAAGGATGCCCTCGAAACGGAACTCAGGAAACATAACCTCCAGGAAGAGATAGTAATTACACTCACAGGCTGTAACGGGTTCTGTGCCGAAGGTCCCCTGATGATCGTTCATCCCGAGGAGATCTTTTACGAGAAACTGAAACCGGAGGATATCCCCCACCTGGTGGAGGAGCACTTTATCAAGGGAAGGCCTGTCGAGAAGTTGATGTACAAAGAGCCGCAGAAACGCTCGACCGTTCCTTCCATGAACGAGATTCCTTTCTTCAAATACCAGGTATTGAGGGCGCTCAGGAACAAGGGATTGATCGATCCGGAAAAGATAGATGACTACATCGCCCGTGACGGTTACATGGCTGCTGCCAAGGCCCTTCTTGAGATGACACCTGAGGATATCATCAAGGAGATGAAGGATTCAGGCCTCAGGGGCCGGGGCGGTGCAGGCTTCCCCACAGGGCTTAAGTGGGAACTCTGCCACATGGCAAAGGGAGACCAGAAGTACATCCTGTGTAACGGTGACGAGGGTGACCCCGGCGCCTTCATGGACCGGTCCATAATGGAGGCCGATCCCCATGTGGTCCTTGAAGGGATGATAATAGGTGCAAGGGCAATAGGTGCCTCAAAGGGATATATCTATGTGAGGGCAGAGTACCCCCTTGCCGTGAGCAGGCTCCAGCTCGCAATCGACCAGGCCAAGGAATACGGGCTTCTTGGAGAGAACATACTCAATTCGGGGTTCAGCCTCGATATCGAGATTTACCAGGGTGCCGGTGCCTTTGTCTGTGGTGAGGAGACGGCCCTTATGAGGTCCCTCGAAGGTAAGAGGGGGATGCCGATCCCGAGGCCTCCCTTCCCTGTGAACAAGGGGCTCTGGGGAAAGCCGACGGTGCTCAACAATGTGGAGACCTATGCAAACATTCCCCAGATAATCCTGAACGGTGCATCATGGTACAGGAGCCTCGGTACGGAGAAGTCCACAGGGACAAAGGTCTTCGCACTCACCGGTGCGATAAACAATATCGGGCTTATAGAGGTTCCCATGGGTATACCCCTTAGGACGATCATCTACGATATCGGGGGTGGGATCAAGAAGGGCAGGAAGTTCAAGGCGGTCCAGCTTGGCGGTCCTTCGGGAGGCTGTATCCCTGAATCCCTTCTCGATACACCTGTGACCTATGAGGATATTGTGAAAACCGGGGCCATAGTGGGTTCAGGCGGGATGGTGGTGATGGACGACTATAACTGCATGGTGAATGTGGCAAGATTCTTTCTGGGGTTCACTGCCGATGAGTCCTGCGGAAAGTGTCCACCCTGCCGGATCGGAACGAGGGTGATGCTTGACAAACTGATAGACATCACCGAGGGACGTGGCCAGCCAGGCGATATAGAGCTTCTTGAGGACCTCTCCCAGGAGATAATCAAGACGTCCCTCTGCGGGCTCGGGCAGACCGCACCCAACCCGATTCTTTCAACCATAAGATACTTCAGGGATGAGTATGAATCCCATATTCATGACAAGTGGTGCAAGGCCGGTGTCTGCAGGGAACTCTCTACCTTTTACATCGATGAGGAGGCTTGCAAGGGCTGTACCGTCTGTGCAAGAAACTGTCCTAAAGGCTGCATAACCGGCGAGAAAAAGAAGCCACACTTCATAGACCAGTCGGAGTGTATCAAGTGCAGGACCTGTTATGAAAAGTGCAAGTTCGGGGCTGTGAAGGTCGGCCCGCGGGACATGTTTGCAAAGGATGAAGAGAAGGAGGTGCTCAGCAAATGATTGAACTCACCATTGACGGGAAGTTGATCCAGGCGGAAAAGGGAAGTACCATCCTTCAGATAGCCAAGGCCAATAATATTAAGATACCCCACCTCTGCTGGGACAGGAGACTGAAACCCTACGGAGGATGCCGGCTCTGTCTTGTTGAGGTTGAGGGGCAGAGAAAACTCCTTGCAGCCTGTTCCACGCCTGCTGAAAACGGGATGGTTATAAAGACAGACACCCCTGTTCTCCGGAAGGCAAGGAAGACGGTCCTTGAGCTTCTCCTTGTCCATCACCCTCTTGACTGTCCCATCTGTGACAAGGCAGGGGAGTGCGACCTCCAGGACCTTGCCTACCAGTACGGGCCCTCTGAGGGCAGGTTTTATGCCGAGAGGAAACACGACCCAGAGGCAACAAGCCCCCTGATTGAACGGAACCCCAACCGGTGCATACTCTGCGGCCGGTGTGTGAGAGTCTGCTGGGAACACCAGGGTGTTGGTGCCATTAACCTCATAGGAAGGGGATTCAATACGAAGATAAGCCCTGCCTTTGAGGAGACCCTGGACTGCGAGTTCTGCGGTCAGTGTGTAGATGCCTGTCCTGTAGGTGCCCTGGGGACCAAACCCTACAAGTACCGGGCAAGGGCGTGGTTTCTGGAAAGCACTGATACGATCTGTCCTTATTGCAGTGTTGGCTGTACTCTCACCCTTGATCTCAGGGAGGGAAAGATCCTTCGCGTAAGGGGAATGGACGGAGTAGGAGTGAATGAGGGAGACCTCTGCGGCAAGGGAAGGTTCGGCTTTGACTTCATCTACAGTGAAGGAAGACTGACAAAGCCCCTTCTCAGAAAAAACGGTGAGTTTCAGGAGGTGGACTGGGAGGAGGCCCTCTACTATATAGCCGAAAGACTCAGGGATATCAAAGAGACCCACGGTCCTGAAAAGATAGGGGCCATCGGTTCAGCCAGGACCACCCTCGAAGATGACATCATGCTTGCCAGGTTTTTCCGGGAAGTGCTCGGCTCTGACAATATTGACTCATCGGCCCGCCTCGGTTATGCCTGGGCCTTGAAGGGGATGGAGGATACCCTCGGAATAAAGTCCAATCCGGTATCTCTCAACTCGCCCATAGGCAAGGAGGTGGTGCTGGTGCTTGAGTCTGATATAACATCCACCCACCCGATCTTCGGTCTGAAGTTCCTTGAGGCAATGCATGAAGGGACTGAAGTGATAGTGGTTGATCCGAGGAAGACCAAGCTTGCCAGAAGGGGAAACAGGTGGCTGAGGAACCGGCCTGGCACCATTACTCCCTTTCTTTACGGGATTACCCATCTGGCAATGAAAGAGGGAGTCCATCTCAAGAAGGATATAACTGCCGAGGGCCTTGACGAACTTGAGGATGGGCTCAGGGAATACACTCCTGGGAAGGTCTCCGAACTTACGGGGATAGATGAGGATCTCTTCAGAGAGGTTGCCCTCAGGTTCATAAATGCAGAGTCGAGACTTCTCACCCTTACCCTTGGTGCTGCGGAGAACCAGAAGGGGCTGGAGACCATCCATGCAGCGGCAAACCTTCTCATGCTCCTTGGCGAGGGACCTGAGGCCCTCCAGATTCCCTCTGACTATTCAAATACATACGGGGCCTGGCTTGCAGGCTTGAGGCCGCTTTCAGGCGGTAAGGACCTCTACGGGATGCTCTACACCCCGGGTAGCCTTAAGGCCCTCTATGTGATGGGAGAGGACCCACTGGTAACAATGCCCGATGCAGGCACCATTGAAGAGAACCTCAAGGACCTTGAACTGCTCATTGTCCAGGACATAAGGCTCTCTGAGACCGGGAAGCTTGCCCATGTTGTGCTACCGGCATCGAGCTGGGCCGAGAAGGAAGGCTCCTTCATAAACTCACAGGGCATCAGACAGATGCTTCCAAAGGTGGTTTCCACAACAGGAGACTCCATAGCAGACTGGAAGATATTCAGGAACATTGCCAGGGTTATGGGGCACGACCTGGGAACGGTGGAGTTCTCTCAGTTAAAGGAAGAGGCAGGCAAGATCGTCCCTGAAGAGGGAACCCGGAAGTGGAGGTTCATACCCCCGGAATGGGAGGGACTGGCCCGGACTACGGAAGAGTATCCCATCCTCATGGTAACGGGTAACATAATGCAGCATTCAGGCTCTCTCTCGGTGATGTCCAAGAGCCTGAGTCATGTACTATCTGATGCATTTGTCCAGATAAGTCCGGAAGATGCAGGGAGGTTCAGGATTGGAGATGGTGAGTTCATTGAGATAACCTCTCCGAAGGGGACTGTGTATATAAAGGCGAGGGTTTCAGACGAGATCCCTGAGGGGATGCTTTTTGTCCCTCTCCACTTCGCCCATGCAAGGGTAAACCTGCTTACGGAGGTATCAAGGGACGGGAAGGCCCTTCTGACTCCTGTAAGGATAGGCCCTCGTAAGGGTAACGGCGGAAGCCCGGCAGGATAGGAAAGTTATAGTTATTGGTATACAGGTGTGTTGGTTATAAGGTTATTG
>WFTX01000030.1 GCA_015485235.1 Nitrospirota bacterium
CCTTTGCCTTGAAGACATAGGCCTTGTGCTCACGGACACTGAAGCCGACTGCACCGGCAACCCTGTTGGGATCGTTTGCATCAGGGATGAGTTTAACGATGAAAACCCTCTCAAAGAGGTTCTCTTCCATCCCTGTTGCCTGCCTGTTGTACTCAAGGGCCTTCTTTGCGGCCTCGGCAACTATCACCTTGTAGGACTCACCGTTGATCATGATCTGCCAGCGGCCGGAACGGACGGGTTTGCCGCCATCCTTCAGCATCTTGCCAACCTTGATTCCCTGGGCGCCGTCGACCTTCTTTCCGTCATCAAGGGTCTTCCAGATCGGGAGGCCCCACTCTTCGAAGAGATGAACTGAGTCATCAACGTGCCTGCCGAGGTCATAGACGAGGTCTTCCCTGATGATTCCCATCAGGTCGGCCCTTACGTACCGGACATAGTCAGCAGGATCGTTCTCACCCATGTATGTGTTGATTGCACTGAGGCCCATGGCAACGGAACCGGAACGGTCTGCAGCAGCCTTGTCAACCATGACTATCTTTATGCCCTTCGGTGTCGCCCACCTTGCTGCCTCATAGGCGGCACCACAGCAGGCCATACCACCACCGACGAGGAGAATATCCGTCTCCACCTCGATGACTTCAGGCTTTGCACAATATGAAAACGTGCAGGTTTCCTTTTCCATAATTATCCTCCTTAAAATTGATTATTCTGCATCAATACTGCACAGGCCCTGTATCGGATCAGGGCATGGGCATGGTCTTGCCCTCACCCTGATGGGTGAAGAAACCGGGCTCCTTGAGCTTGTCATAGTTCGGCTCAGGCTTGCCTGCATAGGGATCAATGGAACCCTCTGCCGTTGTCCTGATGGGGAACTTGAACCTCTTGAGAGAACCGTCACGGAACTTGATCGTCCACATGATGGCATCGGTACCCCTCAGGGGGATAACATTTGCGCCCATGGGGCAGAAGTCCTGATAACCCCTGACCTCGATCGCCTGCTGCGGGCAGATTTTCACACAGTTATAGCACTCCCAGCACTGATCAGGCTCCTGATTCCATGCCTTCATCCTGTCCCTGTCCAGCTTCATCAGGTCATTCGGACAGATGTACATACATGCCGTCCTCTCCTGACCCTTACAGCCGTCACACTTTTCAGTGATCACATAGCTTGGCATAAGCTTACCTCCTTACGATTAAGATTAGTTGTTCACTACCACAAAAAAAACAAAACCTGAGGTCTCTCCACCTCCTTTCATCGTTCCCTGTCTTACTTGCTTTTTTTCATAACCCGAACCGGGCTGTTCAACCCGTTGAGACTCGTGGGTCTCACAAAGAAAGAGGGGTAAGACCTCTTACCCCTCTGCATATTTGTGCATCTTTATCTCGACCTTCTCGCTGAGGCCCTCGTAGTACTCACGGAGTATCTTCAGGACCTCGGGCCTGCTGAACTTCTCAGAGACCTCCTCACCCTCGGAGAGCATCTTCCTGAGCTTGGTCCCGCTCAGGATCAGCCTGTCTTCCTTGCCGTGGGGGCAGGTCTTCATCGAGGCCATCTGGTCACATTTATGACACCAGAAGGTCCAGTCAATCTTCAGCGGCTGGGTCTCAAGGGCTCCCTTGGGTATCTCGTCAAAGATGTGATGGGCATCAAAGGGCCCGTAATAGTCTCCCACACCGGCATGGTCACGCCCGACGATCAGGTGGCTGCAGCCGTAGTTCTGTCTGAAGACGGCATGAAGCAGGGCCTCTCTCGGACCGGCATACCTCATATCAAGGGGATAGCCACCGACCATGATGGTATCCTTTACGAAATAGTTCTCTATGAGGGTATCAATCGCCCTCTGGCGGACATCAGCAGGGATATCACCGGGCTTGAGTTTTCCAAGAAGCATATGAATGAATACACCATCACAGATCTCAATGGCGATCTTTGCAAGGTACTCGTGGGAGCGGTGCATGGGGTTACGGGTCTGGAAGGCGGCAACGGTTGACCAGCCCTTCTCCTCGAAGGCCTTCCTTGTCTCATCAGGCCTCATGTAAACACCCTTGAACTCCTCAGGGAAGGTCCCCTCACTCAGGACCTTCACAGGACCTGCCAGGTTTACCTCTTCCTGGGCCATCACCTTCGCAACACCGGGATGCTCCGTGTCAGTCGTCTTGAAGACCTGCTTGCATTCATGTTCCTTGTCAATTGTGTACTTCTCCCTGACGGTCATGGTGCCCATTATCTCTCCGGACTCCTCATCCACAAGGGCGACATCCTCACCTTCCTTTATACTGTCTGCCTGCCCCTTGTTTGTGGAAAGGGTTATCGGAATGGGCCAGAAGGTCCCGTCTGCCATCAGATACTCATCACAGACTCCCTTCCAGTCATCATGACCCATGAAGCCTTCAAGGGGTGTGAACCCGCCTATACCGAGCATTATCAGATCTCCCGTCTCACGGGAGGTCATCCTGACCTGGGTAAGGGTCTTGGCCCTTTCAAGTTCCTGCTTCCTCTCCTCTCCTTCAAGAAGGAGCGGCTTGAGTTTCTTTTCCTTACCATGGGGATTTACCAGTGCCATTTCCAAAGCCTCCTTATCCTAAAGATATTTATCCAGAACCTCTCACTGAGTTGCCTCATCAAGGATCCTGCAGACCTCTTCAAAGATCTTGTTTATGTCACCTTCACCGTTTACCCTCTTGAGAATTCCCTTACCCTGATAGTAATCAATAAGAGGAGCCGTCTGGGCCTCATAGACCTCGAGACGTTTTCTTATGGTCTCTTCCCTGTCATCATCCCTCTGGTAGAGTTCACCGCCGCACTTGTCGCAGACACCCTCCTTCCGGGGAGGACCGAAATAGATATTGTACATCTGGCCGCAACCCCTGCATGTCCTCCTGCCTGTAAGCCTCTTCATCAGGATATCGAGGTCAACATCCACACTCAATGCAACCTGAAGGGGCATCCCCATCTCAGCCAGCACACCATCGAGGGTCTCTGCCTGGGCGGTATTCCGTGGAAAGCCGTCAAGGATAAAGCCCTTTTTGCAGTCATCCTGGGCAAGTCTCTCCTTCACAAGACCTATCACAACGGAGTCAGGCACCAGTTCGCCCTTGTCCATGTATGATTTGGCCTCCTTCCCCAGGGGGGTCCCGTCTGCCACCGCCTTTCTGAGAATATCACCGGTAGAGATCTGGGGGATCCCGTATTTCTCAATCAGTTTTTTTGCCTGCGTGCCCTTTCCGGCCCCTGGCGCACCAAGAAGAACGATTCTCATTATTAATACCTCCGAAGGAAATAGTTTAGAACCACTATCAGACAGAAGACGCACTATACTACATAAAGTCAAATTTGAATTTCAAGAAAAAAATTTAAAAGTATATATAAGATTTTCTTATATTTTTGATAATTCAGGAACCTCTCTGGAGGGAAAGGTGAGGCAGGGGCTAACTGGTTGTTTTTATTATATATATAGCCTTATAAGTATTACAAATACAACCCCTTTCAAAACCTCCATCCAGCCCACTGTCCTGAGTTTCTGCCTGTAGAGTCCCAGAGCGTGAAGGAGGTTTTCCGTAAGTGGAAGAAGGGGGATGAGGGAAAGGCCTGAAAAGGCGTATACAAACAGTAAACAGCCCAGGTAGGAAACCATCATGATCCGTTCTTTTTTACCCTTTCTCATATGTACACGGACTTTGAAAACCCCGGCTATGAAAAAGGTCGAAACGGCGAGATAGAGGACGGTAGAGACCTCTCCTGATGTCAGAAACTGTCCAAGGACCACAGAGAGGGTGAGTGTGGCAAACCCGAGGATCTCCGTATAGATCCTGTGTTCACCTGCTGATATCAGTGATACAAGGTAGAAGAACGGTATCAGGCCCCAGGGAAAAAGCCTGAAGATGCCAGGGCCACCGGCCAGTACGAGGATAAGGGCACCACCACAAACCTGTACCGCCAATGCGATGAGGGCATCACCCCGTTTACGCTGACGCAACCATAAGGTAAGGGCCTGCTTCGAGTTGATAAGGAGTCCTGTCCCCAGCAGCCCGGCAAGAATGACCGGCCAGGAGGCACTGAAGTCAAGTCCGGCTCCGTAGGAAAGGAGCATTACCGTCCAGGAGCCGTATTCCTTGAGCAGAAATTTTTTCATGGTTTGGAAAAACCTTCCAGATACTGTTAGAATGTTTGTCCCGGCCCGGATTGTTCGACCCCTGACGCAAATCGAACATGCAGAGACACCCAATACAGTTATAGATTACTCTAAAATAATGAACTTTTAACATGAGATACATCATAGTTCTTGGCATAATCGGCCTTGTAACAGGCCTTTCTGAGATCCTCTCCTCCTATGCAGACGGGGCCGCTACATCCTATTTTCTTATTATCACCGGTCTCCTGATCGGAATAATAATAATCCTCGCCGGCTGCGAACTCTTCGCAAATGGTGTTGAATGTCTGGGGGACCGCCTCGATCTCTCCCACGCCACCGTTGGAAGCCTCCTGGCAGCGGTCGGGACGGCGCTTCCCGAGACAATCGTCCCCGTCCTTGCCCTGCTTTTTGGTCACGGGAGTCACGGGAAGGAGATCGCCGTGGGGGCGATTCTCGGAGCTCCCTTCATGCTCGGGACCCTCGCAATGTTCCTCCTCGGGGTTACTGTGACTGTCCTGAAGGTCTCTAAACGGCGTCCGGAGGCAGTACTTGATATCAATGC
>WFTX01000031.1 GCA_015485235.1 Nitrospirota bacterium
GTTGTCCGGGAAGTCTACAGCTATATCCGTTATGGTAACATCGCTACAGGTGGAGTCGATATTCCCCATCTTCACATTTGTGAGTGCCCCGGTCTGTGTGGCAGGATCATAGGAATAAACAGCGGTGCTTGCGTCAAGGAATATCTTGTTGCTTGCGTCCGGACGGGAGTTCACCTGGGTCCCTGTTGATACATCATACTCGACCATCGGGCAGTCAATGCCCTCGGTGCAGGAGCCGTGTATAACCTCTATTCTTACTATGCTGCCTGTTGGATCTGCGAGAAGATCCGGGCCGCTGAAGTTAAAGGTAATATCATTTGTGGTGACCCCGGCGCCGGAGCAGGATGCAGGGCTTGGCGCGTTGGGGGTGCATACGCTGAAGGGGGTTGCCGGATCAGTGACATCCTCTATGTTTGTGAGAAGGACAGGCGGTGGTCCCTGATTCACAAGAGCACCGTTTCTGTCCGTATCAAAAGTAGTTACGAGGTCAAGCACGGAGAGGTTGCCGGCAGTCTTGTTCCCGACGATTACGTTCTTCAGGGTATTGGTGGCAGGATCATAAACCGCTGAGTCCATATCAACGTAGGCATAACTGTCAACTGTGGTTGTACCGTGGCCTGCGGCAAGGTCAAAGGATGCAACAGGACATGAACCGGGTGTGCAGTAGGGGTGAAGAAGCTCCAGAGAGATGATGGTGTTGGGATCAAGGGGAGTATCAAACTGGAGGTTTATAACCCTTTCGGGTACATCAAAGGTGCCCGAGTTCTGACACTTGATGTACTTGTGGCCGGGGAAATAGACTACATACCCCTGGGTGGGTGAGCCGTTAATCCTCCCGCCTACAAGGTAGTCATAGACATAATAAGGGGTGGACGGTGCATAGTCCACCTCATCGTAATCGTCATGAATGAACCTCGTTAACTGAGAGCCGATGTAACGGTCGTCTGCTGTAGTGTTCAGGTCGTCGGTCTTTTTTGTGGTCAGGTAATAGAAGCCTGTAGTCTCATTGGGTCTCATGTTATGAACATGCCCTCCCGTTGCCTCGTAATTCCACCCCCCGCACTGCATCAGCCAGAATGGAGCGTCTTCAAACTTGAGGTAACTGTCCAGAGGATCGTTTATCGCTACATTGCAGCCTTTTGTGTCGCTGCAGCCCCCGTTGGCGTCAAGCCGGGGAGGGTTGACTGTGTTGCCTATAAGAAGGCCCCCCAGGTTGGCGTTACTCATATCAAGGGGCTGGTCATACTCGTTTCCGGCCCTGGGACCTTTGCTGTCCTGTGAGCCCTCAAGGCTTTCTATGGATGCACATTCATAGAATCCTGCATTTCCCTTTTCAAGGAATGACCTGATGGCGGCGATAACCTGGTTCTGTTCAGCAAGTGTAGGGTTGCCGTCAGTCCAGCCGCTCTCCACTATCCAGTGGGGTGCCCACATCAACTGAAAGGGGGAAGTTATATCCGGTCTCCTGGCAGTACATGTTGCTGGAATGGGGTCTTCAAGACAGCCTGATATGACATCCCGGGCGTTCACCTGCTCAAAGACATAGTTTTCCCAGGAAAAAAGACCGGAGGCACGGAGATAGTCCTGAAGGACCTGAACCGCCCCTTCGCTGAGAACGGCGACCTTCGGGGGCTTGCCGATAAGGATCTTGTCGACATTGCCGGAGAATTCCACATTCACCTTGTGGATCTTTGCTTCGGGATAGGCATCCATGAAGAGCTGCATCTCCTGTGGTGTGATGTCATTGGCATCAATCACAAAGGGCCCGCCCACATAGTTGACGGGGTTTTCACTCCCGGTGGTGGTAATGGCGAGGCTGTTATAGACATCGGCGATCGGTGTGGTTGCCCCGCTTATGATGAGGTCAGGGTCATGGGGCGTTGTCTTGTTCTTGTCTATCATCCAGTATACCTTTATGGGTTTGCAATAACCGAGGACCTTCTTCTGGAAAGGCGTTGAGCCGTCATTGTTTATGCAGTTATCCGGGTCATCCCCCCTGTCGAGTATCGCATAGACCATACCGTAAGCCTGGAAGACGGACTTGTCATTCTTGTCTGTGTCACAGTTGGTCCCGGGATTGGGCACAGCGGCAGGGTCGTTGTTCGGTTGCCAGCAGGAGTCCATGGGGATCACATAGGAACCGGCAGGGAAGGTCCTGTTCCCCGCCTCAACGGCCTGCGGTAAGATGAATATCGCGGAGATCAGGACAATAACTGTATAAAGGCCTATCTTTGTCTTTATGTACATACAACACCTCCTGGTTCTACATCGGATTGATTGTGCCTGTATTCAGGACCTCTTCATCGGACCTGCCTTCCTTGCTTTTGCACTGCCCGAACTGCTTGTAGTCGTCAGGGCAGGGGACGGAGAAGTGGAGGGCAGCCTCAATGGTGACCCGGTCGGTGTACCTGTTCTCATTTGCCTCGAACCCGCTCGCCGGTCTTTTTACGGCCGATACCATGGTGTAGAGGATCTCAGGGTTGTTGGACTGTTTTGCAAAGACACTGAAGTCATAGGTATATCCCGGGACAGCCACGCCGTCCTTGATCATTTCTATGACACCCTTCGGAGGTGTCTGGTTGAAACTGAACTGAAGGTTTTCATTTGAAGTAAAGTAGATGTTCTTAGCCATATTCTGGTAATAAGACTTTCCCATCATGGCAGGTGTCAGGTCAGCATAGGCAGGGAAAGGTATATTATTTCCACCCCCTGCTCCGTCCTCACAGAGACTCCCGTCCAGTCCACCCCACTGGGGCGGAGGACACCAGGACTCCCAGAGGTAGTACCTGAGGCTTTCAAGGCCGTAATCGGCGGTGAAGACGGTCTGGTCCTTCTTCTTTACCGTACTTGTGATCCTGGTGAAGATGCCTACATTGTATGCAATCGCAATGGCGACCACCATCAGGATGAGGCTGATACCCAGGGCGGCTATGAGAGCCACGCCCCTTTCATTATGGATCTTCTTAAGAAGCAAGGTTCTTTACCTCCACAGTCTTATTCAGGAGAAGTCTCCTATAATGGTCCCCGAAGGGAGCTATGGTGACTCCGGTGACAGGTGATCCCGTCCCGTCGTCAGTTCCCAGCACGTAGTTCTGAATACCCGTAGCAGAGGGGTCAGCATCAGTGTCAGTATAAAACCTGTCAGGCACGGAGGAACGGACGAGGAGCCAGATCCTGATGGCTTTGAGATCCCCTAATTCGGTAGGGAGAGTGGAAGAAAGCTCAAGTTCACCGGTAACCCGGTTGATGGAAATGAACTCATACTGAAGCCCGTCGATTCCACCGTTTTCGCCGGAAACAGGGTCTATTACAACGGGGGAATAAACACAGTTCTTTGCCAGGACACTCCGCCTGAGTTCCCTGACATTTCCTGTTGTATCGGCCACAACGTCGTACCGGTACTCTCTGACGGCATATACAGGAGATCCCGTGGTTACGGCCAGTTCGAGACCGGGGGTGAGGGTGATGATATTGTTTGAAAAATCTGTAACAGTGTAAATATTGGATATCTGTGAGGCGGTCTCAAAGGCTATGAGGGCCTTGGCGTTCTGGGTGATGCTGTTGGGATTTATCAGGGACGTTGCAATACATGATCTGCTTGCATCCACGGTGATCGAGGTATCGCCGATGGCTGCATTGCTTGCAACATCAAGTTCATAATCAGTGGTGCCGTAAACATCCTGGCCGGTTATGCAGGAGGCCTTGTTCTGGTCCACCTCTACAATAACGGAGGTGAGGAATGTGAGGGCGTCATACCTGCCGTTTGTATCGTAATTATCGTTTAATCTTATAGCGGCTACTCCTGAGCTTGGATGCTCTGTGTCAAAGCCGGGACATATCCGTATGTTGTCCTTGGGACCCACCACAAAGCCCGCCATTCTGATATCCTCGGCCAGATAGTCTATGATCCTCTGGCCCCTGTGGGCGATCGACTCACTGGCATTTATGTAGTCGTTCTGTCTCCCGATGAAACTGAACGTAGGATACATGAAGGCGACAAGGATGAGGAAGACGGACATCGCCACCAGGAGTTCCGTCAGAGTGAGACCCTTTGTGTCTTTCAGAAGTTTCATTGTCTTATCCATGGGGCAGTAAAAACCCTCTCTATTGTTTTTCCCTTGTAATTGAAAGAGACCATTACGGTAAGCAGATAGTTGGTGTTGGGCGTGCCTGTCATCAGCCTGTCTATCCTGTAACTCCTTGTGATGGTGATTCCCTTGTATGTCTGGGTGTCTGCAAGGCACATTGCACCGGTTGCAAGGTCCAGACACCCTGAATTAATGATATCATCCCCGTTTGCCTGATCCCCGTCATCTTCAGGCCATGTCTGGAGTTCACTTATCAGTTCGGCGCCTAACATCTGGATCTTTGATATCACGGATGTCTCGGTGTTAACGGAGAGTGAGGTGGAAAGGAGGGGGATTATGGCCAGCAGTGAAAACCCGAGGATGGCGATCGCTATGATCACCTCAACAAGGGAGAACGCCCTTATGTCAAATACAGAAATTTTCATACCGTAAATTTTTTAAGCAAATTTCATACCTTATTGATTCCCGGTCAATATCTATTGATTACAGTGGGTTCAACGGGGTATCCACGTCCCACTTAAGGAAGACATTACATAAATTGTGGAGTCCGGTACACAACCGATCTCTCTCCCGGGTTGCAAGGAGGGGCGTATTACCGGGAAAGTTCTGCTGAAACCGGGCGGTTCCGTCTTTTCATCCAGTCACAATCCTGGCAAAGGAGATGAAGGGCGAGGGATAGATCCCTATGAAGAGCACCAGCAGGGCGGAGATCAGGAGGGCCAGGCCCAGAGAGGGGGATCCCGAGAGGCTCACAGCCTCGCCTTCAGGCTCATGCATGTACATGTAGATAACCACCCTCAGATAGAAATAGGCTGAGATTGCACTGAAGATGACAGTCACTATTGCAAGCCAGGTATATCCTGCTCCTACTGCGGCCTTGAAAAGGTAGAACTTCCCGATAAAACCGGCTGTCGGCGGAATGCCGGTGAGGGAGAACATGAAGAGGAGCATCAGGCCTGCAGTCAGGGGATGGGTCTTTGCAAGGCCCTTGAAGTCGTCAAGACTCTCGCCGAGGAAATCCTCGCTCCTCATGAGTATCAGAATCGAGAATGCCCCGATGTTCATGAACATGTAGATGAGGAGGTAGTTCATCATCGCGGAAACACCTTCGTTACCCCCTGCAATTATTCCTATGACGGCATAACCTGCGTGCGCTATGGAAGAGTATGCAAGCATCCTCTTTACGCTCCTCTGCTGGATGGCAAGGATGTTCCCGACTGCCATGGTCAGGATCGAGAGCCCTATGAGCAGGGGTATCCAGTTTATCTGGAGGGGATAGAGGCCAACGAGGAAGACCCTCCCCAGAACGGCGAACCCTGCAGCCTTCGGCCCCACGGACATGAAGGCGGTGATGGATGTCGGCGCGCCTTCATAGACATCGGGGGTCCACATATGAAAGGGTGCAAGGGCGATCTTGAAGGAAAAGGCCACAAGGAGAAATATTACCGAGAGGAGCAGTGAGACGGTTGCCTTCTTCTCAGTGAGGACTGAAGATATGGTGTTGATATCTGTCGTTCCGGTCTGGGCATAGATCATCATAATACCGTAGAGGAGTATGGCCGATGAGAATGCACCAAGGAGAAAATACTTCAGTGATGCCTCGTTGGACCGGTATTCATGCCTGATGAACCCTGTAAGGACATAGAGGCTCAGAGCCATGAGTTCAAGGCCGAGGTAAAGGACGATGAGGTCTCCTGCAGAGGCCATCAGCATCATCCCGAGGGTGGCAAACATCAGGAGGGCGTAATACTCTCCGTGGGACGACCGCTCTATTTCGAGGTATCTTGAGGAGATGAGAACCGTGAGTATAAGGCATGTAAAGAAGATGAACTTGAAGAAGACACTGTAACCATCGGAGATGAACATCCCGTTGAAGACAGTACCGAAGGAGGTGGGTATGAAATAGGCTGTAACGGCCACCGAGACTATTGCAAGGAGTCCCACCGTCTCCTTCCGCCTGATAACAAGTTCAGAGAGCAGAACGGCGAGGGCGAGTACGGCCATCACGATCTCAGGCATCAGTGTATGGATGTCAGTGAAATTCATCTCAGAAACCTCCCGTTATGTGCTTGGCGGCGACCATTGTATCGGATAGCCCGTAATGGACCCGTTCGAGCAGGTGGCTTACGCTTACATGCATGAACCCTAAGAACGTATTCGGGAAGATTCCTATCCAGAGCACAAAAATGGCCAGGACAAGGAGGGTTGCCGCTTCCCTCAGTTCCATGGGATGAAGGCTGGCGATCTTCTCGTTTACTTCGTTGAAGAAAACCCTCTGATAGAGCCAGAGCATGTATCCGGCCCCTATGATAATCCCTGTTGCGGCAAGGACGCCGGCCAGGACCTTTGCCTTGAATCCGCCCAGTATTATCAGAAACTCCCCTACAAAACCATTCAGTCCCGGAAGCCCGACCGAGGCAAGGGTGAAGAGCAGGAAGAAGCCCGCATATACAGGCATCACAGTGGCAAGTCCCCCATAGTCGGCGATCTCCCTTGAATGGGTCCTTTCATAGACTATCCCGACACAGAGGAAGAGGGCACCTGTAACAATGCCGTGGTTTATCATCTGGAGTATGCCGCCTTCCACTCCCTGGGTGTTAAGGGCAAAAATCCCGAGGGTTACAAAGCCCATGTGGCTTACGGAACTGTAGGCTATCAATCTCTTCAGGTCAGTCTGTCCAAGACATACTATTCCCCCGTAGATGATGGCTACCACCGAGAGGCCGAGCATGAACGGGGTCATCGCCCTTGACGCGTCTGGAAGAATGGGGAGGGAGAACCTGAGAAAGCCGTAGGCTCCCATCTTGATCAGGATGGCCGCCAGGATGACGCTTCCGGCAGTTGGTGCCTCTGTGTGGGCATCGGGAAGCCATGTATGGACGGGGAACATGGGGACCTTAACGGCAAAGGCGGCAAAGAAGGCCCAGAAGAGCCAGAACTGGAGAGAGATGGGGAGTGTGAGCTGGGAGAGCTTGACGATATTGAATGTTCCGCTCTTCATATAGAGGACGATTATTCCCACCAGCATCAGGACGCTTCCCACGAGGGTGTAGAGGAAGAACTTTATGGCTGCATAGACCCTCTTCGGTCCGCCCCAGACTCCGATGATAAGGTACATGGGAATGAGCATCGCCTCCCAGAAAATATAGAAGAGAAAGAAGTCAAGGGAGCAGAAGACACCGATCATGGCACCCTCTATCAGGAGGATGGAGATGAAGAACTCCTTCAGTTTTGTCTTTATGGAACCCCAGGAGATGAGTATGCAGAGGATGGTGATGAGAGTGCTCAGGAGGACGAAGAGGACGCTTATCCCGTCAACGCCGAGGTAGTACTGGATGCCCCATTCGCTGATCCAGTCCTTTCTCTCGACAAACTGCATCAGATGGGTAGTCCGGTCGAAATGGGTGAAGAGGGGGAGCGATAGGAGAAACGTGAGGAGACTGACACCGAGGGAGATGAACCTTATGAAGTTCTCGTGCTTCCTGTTCACAAAGAGAAGTATCAGAGCCCCTATTACAGGGGTGAATATGAGAGATGTCAATACCGGGTATCCTAAATTCATGTTGTCACACTCCTGTCACTATCATTACTATTGCTA
>WFTX01000032.1 GCA_015485235.1 Nitrospirota bacterium
GATAAAGATTGGCAGCACCCTCAGCCTGATCGAACCGGAAGACCTGATCCAGTACGGGCTGATTCCGGAGTTCGTCGGCCGGCTTCCTGTAGTCGCCACCCTCGATGAACTTGACGAAAAGTCCCTTGTTAAGATTCTTACTGAGCCAAAGAACGCCCTTACAAAACAGTACGAAAAACTTCTGGCCCTTGACAATGTCAAGCTCCGGTTTACCGAGAGCGCACTGCATGCGATTGCAAGGAAGGCCATCGAGCGGAAGACAGGCGCAAGGGGACTCAGGGCTATTCTTGAAGAGATAATGCTTGAGGTGATGTACGAGATACCATCCCGGCAGGATGTGAGGGAGTGTATCATAAACGAGGACGTAATAGTAAGGAAGGAAAGACCGATTCTTCTGCTGGAGAACTCTGCTGAGAGCGCCTGACCCTTATCCAGAGAGCCGCTGTCCCAGGACCGAAAGCATGGCCCTCCTGACAGACTCTCTCAGCTCGGGATCCTTTATTTCCCGTTGAATGTGGGATTCCAGTTCTTCCGGAAGGCTGTTGGGCTTTATAAGAGGGGGGATCCCGCGTGGATTCTTTTTCCTGAAGACCTTCCCTATCCTGAATTTCACCCTCTTTATCCCAAAGGAGTGGAGCCTCTTTTCGAACTCCCTCTGGTGTCGTCTCACCTCGTAAAGCCAGACCTGTGACTCAACGTATATCAGGAGTTCTCCCCGCGTAAGGGATGCAGGCCAGATATGATCACTAAGGGGGGGGCTGAAGAGTTCGTTGAACTGCCGTCTAACAGCGGCAAGCTGCATCTGCTCGGCAAGACCGAGGTCTCTGATTATCCGCTCTATGCTCCGGCTGACTCCTTCCATCAATCACCGGGCTGCGTTTCCAATCATCCGGAGCAGTAAAACCACCGTGCTTAAATGGCCTTTGTAACCCTGCCCGACCGGATGCACCGGGTGCAGACATATTCCCTGCTCGGACCGCGACCGGTGATGATCTTCACCCTCTGGAGATTGGGTTTCAGGACCCTCTTGGTCTTTTTGTTGGAATGGCTCACATGGTTGCCTACAGTGCGCTGTTTCCCGCAAACATAACAGACTGCCATCTCTCTATTCCTCCTCGGGATTTAATATTTGAACAAACATGAGCATTTATGATAACATTTTATGATAATCATCGCAAGCCCCTTAAAGGAAGAAAGGAAAACATTGATGGCCAAAATACGCATTTATGAGCTCTCGCGAAAGCTGAATGTCTCCAACAAGGAGATACTTGCAGAACTTGAAAAGATGGGGGTTTCCGGAAAGACCCACTCTTCAAACATAGACGACGATCTTGCAAGGAAGGTCGAGGCAGTCTTCAGGAAGACGGTAACCGGGAAGAAGGCGGCCGGCAAAAAGAGACCGGCGAAGAAGCCAGAAAAGGAACAAAAAGAAGAAAAGAAAGAGGCAGAAAAGAAAAAACCAAGAAAAGAGGAGCGAAAAAAGAAAAAGGCGGAAAAGGCAAAGGCCAGGAAGCCCTCCGGAAAGACCACCCCTGTAATCCCCTCCACAACACCTGAGGTTCAGCCCCCTGAAGAGGATGAAGAGATTGCCCTTCCCGACCGTTTCAAGAAGGAGATTGAGAGTGAGAAGGTAGAAAAACTGAAATCCAAGAGCATGCAGAGGGCATTCCAGGCGATCAGAAAGATAGAGCCCCGGAGATGGGACACGAAGGGCGGAAAGAGGCGGAGGGGTGGCCAGCATGGCCGGAGAGGCGGGACAATGGAAGAGGCCCCACCGGTCTCCACGGCTGCGCCCAGGAAGAAGGCGATAAAGATCCCCGAGGGGACTACTGTAAAGGAGTTCGCTGAACTGATGGGACAGAAGGTCTCAGAGGTCATTAAGAAGTTCATGGAACTTGGAACGATCGTAACCATAAATCATCCCGTTGATATGGATGCCGCAATCCTGATTGCAGAATCCTTCGGGGTAAAGGCAGAGCCGGGTTCTGTGGAAGAGGCGATCCCCGAGGTTGAGATCGAGGTGGAAGAGAAGGCTGAGGACCTTCAGCCACGGGCACCGGTTGTAACGGTCATGGGCCATGTTGACCACGGAAAGACATCACTCCTTGATGCCATCAGGGAGAGCAAGGTTACGGAGTCCGAGGCAGGAGGAATCACCCAGCATATCGGTGCCTACAAGGTCTCCCTCAAGGGAAAGGAGATCGTCTTTCTCGACACTCCGGGTCATGAGGCATTCACAGCCATGAGAGCAAGGGGAGCCCAGGTTACTGATATAATTGTCCTTGTGGTGGCAGCCGATGACGGCGTAATGCCCCAGACGGTCGAGGCCATAAACCATGCAAGGGCAGCCGGTGTGCCAGTCATCGTAGCTGTAAACAAGATCGACAAGCCAAATGCAAACCCCCAGAAGGTCAGGACTGACCTGGCTGAGCACGATGTGGTCCCTGAGGAATGGGGAGGAAAGAATATCTTTGTGGATGTCTCAGCCAAGCAGAAACAGGGTATAGACGACCTACTGGAGATGATCCTTCTCCAGGCGGAGATAATGGAACTCAAGGCCAACCCCAACAGGCCAGCCCACGGTGTTATAATCGAATCCAGGCTGGACAGGGGCAGGGGGCCTGTTGCAACGGTCCTCGTCGAGTCGGGAACTTTGAAAATAGGTGATATCTTCATCTCAGGGAGCACCTTTGGAAAGGTCCGTGCCCTCATAAATGACAGAGGCAGGAGGGTAACGGAGGCCGGGCCTTCCACACCGGTGGAAATTATCGGATTTTCAGAAGTTCCCCAGGCAGGAGATCAGTTTGTCGTGGTGGAGGACGAGAGAAAGGCCCGGCAGATCGCCATGACCCGGCAGCACAAGCAGCGGCTTGCAGAGATGTCCCGGCGTAAGAAGGTCAGGCTCGACGATCTCTTTGCCCAGATCAAGGAAGGGGAGATCAAGGAGCTTAACATTATCATCAAGGCTGATGTGCTCGGCTCTGTTGAAGCGCTGAAGGGAGCCTTGGAAAATATCACCCATCCCGAGGTGAAGGTAAGGGTGATCCATACCGCTGTCGGTGGGATCAATGAGTCTGATGTGATGCTTGCCGCAGCCTCCAACGCCATAATCATTGGCTTCAACGTAAGGCCTGAACCCAAGGCGGTACAGGCTGCCGAACAGGCGGAAGTGGATCTCAGGCTGTACACTGTTATCTATGAGGCAATTGATGACGTCAAGAAGGCCCTCGAAGGCCTCCTTGAGCCAACCCTTGAAGAAAAGGTTATCGGAAGGGCAGAGGTGAGAGAGACGTTCAGCATATCAAGGATCGGGACGATCGCAGGCTGCTATGTCCTTGAAGGGACAATGAAGCGGGCCAGCGACGGCATAAGGGTTATAAGAGACAACATAGTTGTCTATCAGGGGAAAATCGGTTCCCTCAAGAGGTTCAAGGAGGATGTGAGGGAAGTCCAGGCAGGGTACGAATGCGGGATACTTATCGAGAACTTCAATGATATAAAGGTCGGGGATATTCTGGAGAACTTCATCATCGAAGAGATCGCCGCCAAGCTCTGACCCCCGCAAACATCTTGAAATGGTCGTAGGCCTTCTGACCCTTGAACTATTTATCCCTGAGTCAGGATCGCTGAAGTCCAAGCGCTTTGTGATCCGGTCAATCAAGGATCGTCTCAGGAAATTCAATGTATCCGTTGCCGAGGACGGAAACGACCTCTGGCAAAAGGCTGTCATCTCCATTGCCTGTGTAACGAACAGTTCTTCACACCTGTACAGCACATTCGAGAAGGTGAAGCGGCTTGTAGAGGCAAATGACTCCGTGGAGATCCTGAATGCGGAGATGGAGCTTCTTTAGTCATGAGGATATTATTTTCTTTCACCCAATAACCAATAACTATTAGCAAGCAACTGTTTTTATCCATGCTTCCATACAAACGTTCAAAAAGGGTTGGGGATCAACTGAGACGGGAGGTTGCTGATATAATAATGCACCGCCTCAAGGACCCCAGGATCGGGTTTCTCACGGTCACATCCGTGGATGTGACCGATGACCTGAGAAACGCGCGGGTTTATATCTCTGTCCTGAAGAAGGAAGAGACGGACCAGGTGCTGGGGGCACTGAACTCGGCAAGGGGATTCGTAAGGGCAGAGGTAAAGAAGAGGCTCAAGATGAAGATCATCCCCCAGTTCGACTTCTTCGAGGACCCTTCGCTGGATTACGGCGAAAAGATAGACAAACTCCTTGAGAGGATCAAGAAGGATGAAGGTTCCTGAGAATCTGAAGGATTTCATACGAAGGGAAGACCGTCTTCTCATCCTCTCCCACATAAACCCGGAAGGTGACGCCCTCGGCTCTTCCATTGCCCTTGCCCTGTCGTTACAAGGGGCAGGAAAGGAGGTGCAGGTATACAACAGGGATGGCGTCCCGGGGATCTATTCATTCCTCCCGAAGGCGGAGATTGTCAGCACCAGTATAGACGACTCAAGCCTTTCGGCCACTCCTGCAATAATACTCGACTGCAACTCCCTTGAGCGGGTTGGTCTCGATGGAAAACCCATCCCCTTTTCAGCAGTAGTGGATCACCACGAAACGGAAAACAGTTTCGGTGACATCCGGTGGATAGAACCCCATGCCCCTGCAACGGGACTCATGGTTTATTACCTGATCAGGGAGCTGGGCTATCCCATTACCCCTGAGATCGCCACAAACCTCTACACGGCAATAGCCATAGACACAGGAACATTCCGGTATGAGAACACAACGGCAGATACATTCAGAGCTGCGGCTGACCTTGTGGAACACGGTGCAAGGCCCGGATTTGTCTCGATCAAACTCTATGAGTCATGGTCAAGGGAGAGGTTTTCCCTTCTGAGGAGGATGCTCCAGACCCTTGAGATAATCGACCTGACCGGAGAGGACCCTTCCCGCAAGATCACTATCGCAATCACCTGCATTACCAGGGAGATGTTCAGCCAGACGGGAACAACCTCGGCGGATACAGAGAACTTCTCTAATTTCCCGAGGATGATAAGTGACGTGGATATCTCCGCCATGTTCAGGGAGACGGGAGACGGCAAGTGGAAGGCAAGCCTGCGTAGCAAGGGTGATGTGAATGTGGCTGTAGTGGCCTCGTCATTAGGGGGGGGAGGTCACCGGAATGCTGCGGGCTTCCTGATGGAAGGCACCTTCGGGGTGGCCAGGGATGCCTTCATACACACAGTCAAAGAGAAACTCCTCTGACTGACTGGAAGAAGAATGAGTCCTGAGGAAATCCTGAACGAGGTGATCTCAGCCGACCTCCCCCGGCTCTTTGTTCTGGCCGACTCCCTGAGAAGGGAAAAGAGAGGGGAGAGGGTTGATCTCTGTGCCATCGTGAACGCCAAATCCGGCAACTGCCCTGAGGACTGTGCCTACTGCGCCCAGTCCCTGAGGCACAGAACGGATATAGAGGCCTTTCCCCTTCTTGAGAAGGAAGAGATACTCCGACGGGCCAGGGAGGCCCGGCGCTGGGGCACCCGGCGCTTCTGCATTGTGACAAGCGGGAGAAAGCCCACCCCTGCTGAACTCAGGAGCATAGCTGAAACCGTATCCGGGATAAGGGCCCTTGGCCTCCTTCCCTGTGCAACACTGGGAATGCTGGCCCCCGATGAACTCCGTCTCCTGAAGGAGGCAGGGCTTCAACGGTATCACCACAACATCGAGACCTCTGAAAGGTTCTTCCCGCAGATCTGCTCCACCCATACCTACTCCGATAAGATAAGAACGATTGAAGCGGTCAGAAAGGCCGGTCTCTCTCTCTGCTCCGGCGGGATATTCGGGCTTGGAGAGACCTGGGAGGACCGTCTCCAGATGGCCCGGACCCTCAGGGAGCTTGATCCTGACTCCGTCCCTATCAACTTCCTGATCCCCATAAAGGGGACTCCTCTGGGGGAGCGTCCGATGTTACCTCCCATCGAGGCGCTCCGGATCGTAAGCCTCTTCAGGCTGATGCTTCCTGAAAAGGAAATCAGGATCTGCGGGGGAAGACATCAGACCCTCGGCGAGTTCAACTCCATGGTCTTCCTGGCCGGGGCTGACGGCCTGCTGATAGGCAACTATCTTACCAGACAGGGCCGGGGTGTGGAGGACGACCTCCGCCTGATCGCCACCTCCGGCCTCAAAATAACCCCCTGAAAATGAACGCCTCCTTCCTGCACAGACCTGTCAACGGTCCCTTTGAGGACCCGGTCATATACATTCGGCTCCTCCGGCAGAAGAGGGCCTTCCTCTTTGACGCAGGTGATATAGGGAACCTTAGCCAGAGAGAGCTGAACAGGATATCAGACCTCTTCATCACCCATACCCATATCGACCACTTCATCGGGTTTGACAGCATCCTCAGGGTGGTCCTCCGGAGGGACTCGCCACTCAGGATCTATGGCGGCGAAGGGATCAGGGAGAACATCGAGGGGAAGCTGAGGGGCTACACCTGGAACGTAATCCAGGACTATCCCTGCCGTCTCGTTGTCCATGAAATAACCCGGGAGTCCGTCTCCATAACTGAATACACTGCCCGCAACGGGTTTTCTGGTGGAGAGGAGAGGAAAACCCCCTTCAACGGGGTGGTGCTGGAG
>WFTX01000033.1 GCA_015485235.1 Nitrospirota bacterium
CGTTCCGGTGGAGAGATAGACTTCAAAGAGGGTCGCGATACTTGGTGGCATGATGAAATGGCTGCCGAAGATATCGGTTATTACTGCGAGCCTGAACAGATGGATGCCGAAGACCCGCTCTTCATTCTCTACACATCCGGTTCAACGGGTAAGCCAAAGGGCGTGCTCCATACCACCGGCGGATACTGCCTTTATACAACACTGACCTTCAAGTGGATCTTCGACTATCATGAAAATGATACACACTTCTGTACCGCTGACATCGGATGGATTACCGGGCACAGTTATATCGTTTACGGCCCCCTTGCAGCAGGTGCAACTTCACTCATGTTTGAAGGCGTGCCCACCTATCCCAACCCGGGCCGTTTCTGGGATATCTGTGACAAGCACCAGGTTAACATAATCTATACTGCACCAACCGTCATCAGGGCCCTGATGAGGGAAGGACCTGAGTGGGTGGAGAAATACGACCTCTCGTCGCTTGAACTACTGGGTACCGTTGGTGAGCCCATCAACCCTGAAGCGTGGATGTGGTACCACACCCATGTAGGCAAGGGAAAACTCCCCATTGTGGATACATGGTGGCAGACAGAGACCGGTGGCATCCTGATCACGCCGCTTCCCGGGGCAATGACACTTAAGCCGGGGTCGGCATGTCGTCCCTTCCCTGGTGTCGTTCCACGAGTGATCAAGGAAGACGGTTCACCTGCAGAAGTGAATGAAGGCGGTTATCTCGTAATCGAAAGGCCCTGGCCCGGTATGCTCAGGGGCACCTATGGCGACCCTGAAAACAAACGGATTAAGGAAGTCTATTTCGAAAGATTTCCGGGAAGATACTTTACCGGTGACGGCGCCAGGGTAGATGAAGACGGTGACTTCTGGCTGATGGGCAGGATTGATGATGTTCTGAACGTCTCCGGGCACAGGATCGGTACTGCAGAGGTCGAGTCAGCCCTTGTCAGCCATGATGCCGTTGCTGAGGCAGCCGTAGTCGGCTATCCCCACGATGTAAAAGGTGAGGGTATCTATGCGTATGTGGTTCTGAAGGATGGCAAGGAGCCCAGTGACGATCTAATAAAGGAACTAATAGCACATGTCCGTGAGGAGATCGGGCCGATCGCAAAGCCTGACAAGCTCCAGCTCACACCGGGACTTCCCAAGACAAGAAGCGGCAAGATCATGAGGAGGATCCTCAGGAAGATCGCCAGGAACGATATAGAGGACCTCGGAGACACCTCCACCCTGGCAGATCCTTCCGTTGTTGAGGCCCTGGTAAAGGAAAGGATTCAGTAGAGGTCCGTTAACCATAGCTCCATTAACCCCTCCTGATCTTAAAGGGGGATATCAGAAGATGATATCCCCCTCTTTTTTATGGTAAAATCACGCATATCCCGGAGGAATTCCTGAAAAATGAAGATCCCCTCCGGCCACGATACGGGCAGGCAGGACCGCAGGGTATCTTCGATATGAAAGGAAGATTTTTTTGTCACATTCGTTCGCTAACTCCGTGGCCACAATACGGGCAGGTCCGAAACGGACTCGTATCGAGCAAGACCACGGAGTTAGCGCTCACTATGCATATTCACAGACAGGAGGAGAGAAGATGTCCGAGATCATCACTGAAAAAAGGGTCAATGACCGGACATTACGTCTGGTCAAGGGAGACATTACGGCAAGGGATGTGGATGCAATAGTGAACGCCGCCAACTCGCACCTCAAGCATGGGGGAGGAGTGGCCGGTGCGATAGTCAGAAAAGGTGGCCACATTATCCAGGAAGAGAGCGACCGGATAGGTTATGTCCCCACCGGCGAGGCTGCTGTAACAACGGCTGGCTCCCTTCCGGCCCGTGCCGTAATCCATGCCGTAGGTCCGAGGATGGGAGAGGGGGATGAAGATAGCAAACTGAGAAACGCTGTAAGGAACTCCCTCAGGCTCGCCTCGGAAAAGGGTTTCAGGAGCATATCCCTTCCTGCCATCAGCGCAGGGATCTTCGGTTTTCCCAGGGACAGATGTGCAGAAATCCTTGTAGAAGAGGCAAAATCCTTTATTAGTGATAACCCTGCAACATCCCTTGAGGTGATTGAGTTCTGCATATTCGATAATGAAACCCTCTCATACTTCAAGAGTCAGTTTGAGAATATTTAGGACCTTATCATGAAGGGAAAGGGACTTTTCATTATCGGAACCGATACCGGTGCCGGAAAGACCGTAATAACCGGTGCCATTGGGCTCGGTCTCAAGGCCCGGGGGTATGATGTAGGTGTCATGAAGCCTATCGAGACAGGATGTACGCCTTCACGCAAAACCCTTATACCTAGAGACGGAGCATTTCTTAAAAAAGTCATCACCCCGCCTGAAGGGCATGAAGAAATAACCCCTCTGAGGTTTTGTCTTCCTGTTGCACCTTCAGTGGCAGCCAGGGAGGAAGGAGGGGAAGTTGAGATCCCTGCACTGGCCCGGAGATGTGAGGAGGTTATCGTATCCCATGAGATAACCCTGATTGAAGGGATAGGCGGATTGATGGTCCCTCTGTCGGACAGAGGCTTTCTTCATGACCTAATCAAGCTCCTTGACCTCCCCGTTCTTGTGGTAGCCCCTGACAGGGTGGGAGTAATCAATCATTCCATCCTCACCGTCAGGATGGGCATGTACGAGGGGCTGAGGATGGCGGGCCTGATACTGAATCAAACCGACCGGGCAGGGGACATCTCAAGGGAGACTAACCTGGATGAACTCAGGAGGCATCTGACGGTTCCGGTGCTGGGGCGGTTTCCCTTTCTGGAAGAACTCTCTATGGAGAATCTCCTCCGGGCGGCGGAGGCAAATATGGATATCGATTTACTTCTGCGTCTGATTGACTGATCAGAACCTCTCAAAGGGCCTCTTCTTCATCCCCCTGAAGCCACGCCCGATAAGGATCGTGTATGTACGGAGGACACGGTCTCCCTCTTTTACCTTGAAGACCCTTCTTTCAATCCCGTCAAATAGGGAAGCCAGGTCCCGGGGCATGGTATCACCATAGGTCACGAATACCGCATTATACCCCTTCAATTCATGAAAACCGGGCCAGAGGTCATACTGGTTCATCCTCCGCCCCCTGTTAATACAATAAGTCACCGGATTACCTTTCACATAAAAGGCGAGTTCCGAGGTTATCTGGTATCTGTCGGAAAAGATAAAAAAGGGCCTCTCCAGTTTTTCAGTTATCCTTGAGACTTCAACGCCCAACTCCTCCCAGCCCCTCAGCCTTGAGGAAGGGTCAAGTCTCGGTGGAAGATCTATTAGCGAGGGATAATGGGAAAGAACCGTGATCAGGACCGCCAGGACAAACCCTCCATAGACGGTCACCCTCCTCAACCTTCCGTACCCCTGCCAGCCTTTAGCAAGTTCCAACCCCATAAGGGCGATCCCTGAGATGTATGCCGGAAGGGCCCAGTTCGCCTGGACCTTCCCCTGCAGGCTCTTGAGGAGAAAAAAAACAAATGTCGGAAGCATGAACCAGACTCCGATTCCGGTCTCCTTCCATCTCCTTCTCGTTGTGAAGAGGGATACAAAGAGCCCTCCAAAGATCACCGGAGTAACAACGCCAATCTGGGAGCCCAGGAACTCAAGAAACCGGAGGGGCTTGATCGTAAATCCCTCGGAAAGATGGGCCTGCCCTGCGGTATGGAGCAGGCTCACCCATCCATGTCTTGCATTCCAGATTATGACAGGCGAGACGGCTATCATGAAGAAAACTACTGAAATCCATGGGCCCGGCATTGCAAGATACCTCCTCCTGTGAGAGTTGCTGAGAAAGAATAAAAGGCCTGAAAGGATGAAAAAGACCATGGTATATTTCACGAGAAAGCCCGCCCCGATCAGGAGACCGAGCCCTGCCCATTGGTGTATCCCTGCCCTCCGCAGTTCCATCTCTGATTTATAGATTCTGACAAACAGAAACAGGGAGGCGGTCCAGAGGAAGATCAGGGGTGAGTCTATGGTATTTACTATCCCGTAGGCAGAAAAAAGCGGGATCGTCTGAAGTGTGAGGGCCGCAACAAGACCGGCCTTGTCAGCCCTTTTCTTATCAAGGCCATTCATAATGGCCATATCCCTTGTCAAGGCAAAAAGCATGAGGCTGCTGAAGAGGCTGAAAAGCACAGCCGGGAACCTGACTCCAAAGGGATTGTCACCGAAGATCCCTGTGGACAGGGCGATTATCCAGGCAATCCCCGGTCCCTTTGAGTAGTAACTCAGATCCAGATGCCTGGACCAGTCCCAGTACTGTGCCTCATCAGGGCTCAGGTCAAGAGGCCCGGCAAGGATATAATAGATCCTGAAAAGACTGACGGCAAGGAGAACAAAATAAAGAACGGTTCTCTCCGGGGAATAACGGAGGTTCCTCTCATACAGACTGACGGCATATAAAAGAACTGCTCCGGTCAACATCCCGAGTCCCATACCGGCAATCACATCTGAGGGATAGTGGACACCGACATAGATCCTCGAAAAAGAGACCATCAGAGCCGAAAGGGCGAGATACGCGATTCCAAACGTCCGTGCCCTGCCATCTGTCCACTTCCAGAAGAGGTATCCCATAACAAGTGAGACGGCTGCAACATTTGAGGCATGGGCTGAGGGCATTGAGTAAGAGCCACCCTTACCCACCAGTACGAAAACATCCTGCACCTCAAGAAAGGGACGATGCCGCTTTATCAGTTCCTTCAAGATATTGGTAAGGCCATCAGTAAGAAGGAGCCCGAGGAGGGGTAAAAGTGCAGCCCTCAAACGGTCCCCCTTCATGATATAAATCAGGATAAGGAAGGCAGGAACCAGGAGAAGCCATGGACGGGCCGTCACAAAGGGCATGATCCGGTCGAATACGGGATTTGAGATGCCGGAGTTCAGGAAGATGAAAATCTTCCTGTCAAGAAGCTCAAGAGTGCTCATCTAAGATTTTATTCACCCTCTTCCGGAGCTCATCTATTCTGAAGGGCTTTTGCAGGTATGGCATGTCATAAATCCGGTCAGATCCACTGATTACAAGGAAGCGAACCGAACTGTCCGCCTTTCTTGCCATATCCATGATCTCCTCTCTCGAAAGGTCGTCTAAATGCAGGTCCATTATGACAAGGGCATATCCGCCTTCCCTCAAGGCAGAGGTAAACTCTTCCCTGCTGGAGGCAGTAACCACATCGTACCCCACCCGGCTGAGGGCGCGTCTGATGGATGAGAGTATTAGGGGTTCGTCGTCAACAACAAGGATTTTTGAGCCCATTTGAGGGTAAGTTTAACATGAGTTTTGCGGAAGAGACAAGTTTTTAAAGTGGCTCCCGTTCCTGGAGGGAGAAGGAACGGGAGCCGGAGGGGTCAAGACCCAATCCCGAGGGGGCGAGGATTGGGTCTGGCAGGTGGATATACTATAGCACAGTATGGAGATTTTGTAAACCCTTCCGAGGCTCTGGAAATTCGAATGAACACATGGATATTCCGGTGAAAAGGAAATAGCTCACGATATTGTCAGAAATAGTCCTGAAATATCGGACCCTCTCCTGTTTATTTTTCTTCTTGCCAACATCATCCCCCGCCGTGTATATTTCTCTATGGCAGAAAAACATAACCAAAGGGGCAATAACCCTGTCCATGAATGGAGGGGTGCCTCAACTACGATTGAAGAGACGGGATTCAGGCTTAATGACGTTTCAATCTTTTTCCCCTACCTCAGTCCTCTCTGCCTGAAGGGGCTGGCTGCGGTGCTGCTCTCAGGGATAATTACAGCACTGCTCACCGTACTTCCCCTGGGAAGCAAAGTCCTCATTGACTTCGTGATTGAGAAAAAGGGGTTTGAAAGAGTTGAGTCTCTCCTCTCTTTCCTCGGTCTTCATACCGCCTTTCCGGCGGTAAAGACCGCCCTTTCGGACCTGAACTTCATAATTTATGCAATGGCAGCAGCAGGGCTTCTGATAGGTGCGATCAGTCTGCTTCAGAGATACCTCACTGTCAGGGTTCAGCAGGAAATTACATATAATCTTCAGACAGGCCTCTTTGAAAGGATACTCCGATTCCCCTTCTCATTCTTCAGAAGGGAACAGTCCGGCTATCTCCTCTCAAGAATAACGGAAGATGTAAACAGCCTGCAGTTACTCTTTACTGAAAACATAACCTATATTGTGACCAGGTCACTTACTCTCATCTTCGGAACGGTCATCCTCCTTGGCCTTAACCGGAGGATTGCACTCATTATCATCCTCGCCCTCCCCTTTTATTTCCTGCTCAACATCTTCTTTGCAGAAAGGATCCGGAGGATAAGTTACTCGGAAAAGGAGGCAAGGGCAGAGGCAGCCCGGGATATCCAGGAGGTACTTGCCGGAATGGAGGTCGTAAAAACCCATCAGGCAGAGGAAAGAGAGACCGCAAGGGTTTCGGGAATGCTCAAAACGGTTATTGAAAGAAGGGTTCGCTGGCTGATGCTTTCAGCTGTCTCAGTTCATTTTTCCAAGGCGATACAATTCCTGACCACCATACTTGTAATGTGGTTTGGAGCAGGTGAGATACTCAGGGGAAAGATGACGGTTGGAGATTACGTGGCCTTCACTGCATACATCATCGCCCTCTCAGGTGCCGCAAACTCACTCTCCACATTTCACCTCTCCCTCCAGCCCCTTATAGCCTCGATGGGGAGGCTCAAGGCCCTCTTTCAGATACTCCCGGAACCGGAAGAAAAGAAAGGCCAGGCCTATATAATTCCTGCGCCTCTCAGAGGAGACATCCGGTTCCGGAAGGTTACCTTCGGCTATGTGGAGAGAAGGCCGATAATAGAGGAAGCCGATCTTCATATACCTGCCCGGAGCATCGTGGCCCTCACAGGGCCTACCGGTTCAGGAAAGACGACTATTGCAAACCTGATACTACGTTTCTACAGACCGTGGAGTGGGCGGATTGAACTGGACGGTATTGATATAAACGAGATTGACCCGGTCTGGCTCAGGGAACGGACAGGGGTGGTCTCCCAGGATATCTTCCTCTTTAACAGCAGTATCGCTGACAACATCAGGTATGGACGGCCCTCTGCAACTGATGAAGAAGTATTTGAAGCTGCAAAGGCCGCCCGGATTCATGATGAGATACTATCTTTGCCTGAAGGATATGAGACTATTACCGGAGAACGGGGACTTCAGCTCTCAGGGGGGCAGCGGCAGAGGATCTCCATTGCAAGGGCCTTCCTCCGGGATCCCCGGATCATCATCTTTGATGAACCTACATCAGGCCTCGACCGGAAGACCGAGGACCTTATTAAATCCTCTCTCATCAACCTCTTCAGCGAAAGGACCGTCCTGATAATCTCACACAGGGACAGCCTCCTTGAGATCGCAGAGCATGTCTATGCGGTGGAGTCATGTAT
>WFTX01000034.1 GCA_015485235.1 Nitrospirota bacterium
GTTATTAGGTTACTCAACCTTGACCTCAACCTTAGCCTTAACCTCAGTCTCGACCTTGACCTTAACCTTAACCTCAACCTCGCCCTCGACCTTGACCTGTCTTTTTCCCTGCCCACTACACGCTATACGCTTTCCCTCAACCTCAACCTTAACCTATGCCTCTTTCCCTCAGAACGCCGGACAGCCTTCCGGTCCGTTCTGACTGCAGGCAGGGGTGCATAAACCCGTTATGCCCTGGTGACAGAGGGCGAAGTCATACCTGAGCGGGTCTTCAGGATCAAGCCTTCTGAGGCTTTCCGTTATCTCCTCTGCCATCTTCCAGTCCCGGCTCTTTCTGGTGGTGAGTCCGAGACAGGTCCCGATCCTTGCTATGTGGGTGTCAAGGGGGATAATTAGACGGGCAGGAGGGATGAAGTCCCAGATCCCGAAGTCTATATCCTTCTTTCTGACCATCCACCGGAGGAAGAGGTTCATCCGCTTGCAGGGACCTCCCCTGGCAGGGGAGGGGAAGAAGAACCTGAACCCCGCGGTCTTTTCACTGAAAAGTGCCGGATATCTCTTTCTGAACTCCTCCCCGGTCTCTGTAGCCGAAGCAGCAAAACCGGTGATGGCCGAACGGATGCTCCTGCCGTCATATCCGTAAGTGAAGGCCCCTTCAATACTTCCATGCCTCCGGCAGAGCTCCCCGAGGACAAGTATGAAAAGAAGGGTATCCTCTCCTGAGTAGAAACGGTAGTGGACTGTTCTCAGTTCCTCCGGGAATTCTTCCGGCCTGATATTCCGGAGAGCCCGGGAGGGTGACGGAGAGAGGATCTCAAGGAGCCTCTCGATCACGGGTTTGAACTGGGAGACCCTTCCGAAGGCGAAGGCAGAGGCTATGAGTCCTGCGACCTCGATGTCTTCGTGTCCCTGATACCGGTGGGGAAATTCTATCGGGTCATTGAGAAGCCTCTGCTTGAAGTCATAAGTACTGTAGAGGTGGTCAAGCCTCTCCTTAAGCCTCCGGGAGTCCAAAGACGACCTCCCGCTCCTCAGTATCGAGACGATCTACACGGACAGTAAGGGTGTCGCCTATGGTGAACCGTCTCTTCGTCCTTTTACCGAAGAGGACCAGCCTGTCCTCGTCAAAGATGTAGTAGTCATCGGTCATATAGGAGACATGGAGGAAGCCCTCCACATAGAATTCCTTCAGCCTGATCCTGAGCCCCTGGCGGTTCACGCCGATCACCCTTGCCTGGAACTCATCTCCAAGACGGTCCTTCATGAACCAGACCCTCATCGCGTCTATGACGGTCCGCTCGGTGTTGTCGGCGAGCCTTTCCATTTTGGAGGAGTGGAATGCTATGGCAGGGAGGGTCTCCTCAAGTTCCTGCGTCCGTTTTTTGCCTGGCTTTTTTCCTGATGTCAGCTCCCGGAGTATCCTGTGTACCACCAGGTCAGGATACCGTCTGATGGGCGATGTGAAATGAGTATAGCATCTGGAGGCCAGACCGAAGTGGCCGATGTTCTGGGGAGAATAGCGTGCCTGCTTGAGGGTCCGGAGGATCATGTAATTGACTACATCCTCTTCAGACCTGCCCTGGAAGTACTGTATTATTTCCGGAAGGTTTTCCGGGACGAGTATTCTCCTCTTTTCACCCATCAGCCCCTGGATGACCCTGAGCACGACCTGGATCTTCTCGGGATCAGGACCCTCGTGAACCCTGTAGATGGCGGGGACTCCCTTCCGGTTCAGAAATTCGGCCACAGCCTCGTTAGCAGCGATCATGAACTCCTCTATCAGCATATGGGCGAAGTTCCTCTCTGCAGCTATGATCTTTTCAGGATTCCCTCTGAGGTCAAGCAGCACCTCAGGCTCGGGGAGGTCGAAGTCGAGGCTGCCCCGCTCCATCCTCCTTTTCCGGAGTATATTGCACAGCTCGGCCATAAGCTCGAAGTCCCTGAGGAGGTTGTTGTACCGCTTCCTGAGGTCCCTGTCATAGTCGATCAGGATCGCCTTCACATCCGTGTAGGTCATCCGTTCGTTCGACTCGATCACACTTGGATAGAACCGCTCCCTGAGCCGCTCGCCTTCGCGGGAGAAGTCCATCTCCACGGTAAAGGCGAGGCGGGGAACTCCGGGCTTGAGGCTGCAGAGGTCTTCAGAGAGTTTCTTCGGGAGCATGGGGATTACCCTGTCCGGCAGATATACGCTTGTCGCCCTTTTCCGGGCCTCCCTGTCTATATCAGAGCCTTCCCTGACGAAGTGGCTCACATCAGCGATATGGATATAGAGGGTATAGCCGAACTTCCTGAGTTTTATGGAGATGGCATCGTCGAAATCCTTTGCGCTTTCACCATCAATGGTGACGGTCTTGAGGTTCCTCAGGTCCTTCCTCCCCTTCAGTGCCTCGTCGATTGCATCCTCAGAGAGGACCTTTGCCTCTGCACTCACCTGCTTTGGAAACCTCCTGGGGAGATTGTATTCCTCAAGTATGAGTTCCACCTCTTCAGCAGGGGTCGTGGGTTTCTTCAGGACCTTTATTACCTTCCCTGCCGGGGGCCTTGTATCAGTCGGGAATGACGTGATCTCCGCCTTTACCAGGCTTCCGGCCTTTGCCTTTCCCCTGTCCCTCGGGGCGATGTATATCTCAAAGGGGATGTCCCGCCGGGTTGGTTTGACGTAGAAGGCGTTTCCCGAGGGTTCCATGACCCCTACTATCGTCTTCTGGGCCCGCTCCAGGACCCTCAGGATTCTTCCCTCCCTCTTCTTCTCGTTTTCAAGCCGGGCGATCACGAGGTCTCCTCCCATCGCCCCCCCGGTGGCACGGGGCGGGATGAAGAGGTCCTTTTCGCCCGGGGCCTCGGGTATGAGGAATCCATAGCCGTCACGATGGGCCTCGAAGATTCCCCTTACCAGTCTTATCTCTTCGGGAAGACAGTATCTTCCCTTCCTGTTCAGGATGACTTTCCCTGCAGAGGTCAGTTCCCGGAGAGCCCGTTTCAGAACCCTTGAGTCCTTTTTCTGCAAACCTAATTGTGCAAGCAGTTCCTGGAATCCAAGAGGCTTTCGTGAGCCCTTCAGTATTCTGAGGATCTCCTTGGTGTCTGTCTTTTTCATGATGTTATCCTCGGTTTTACCTTTCTTTCAAGTCTGATTTCCCTTCCGTTGTATTCAATCCCGATGGTGATTATCAATTCCTTCGGAAGGCTTCCGTTTCTGCCGGTCTCCCAGACAGGGACCTTCTGGTCTCTTTCCAGCACCTCAAGACGGAATTGCTTAAGGTGCCTGAGCATTTCAACCCTGTAAGTATGACCATCTCCCTCAGGGGCTGTCAATATCTTTCTGAGAATGAGCCCGTCCCCGTCCATTTCCGGGAGGTAGGACACCCTGAGGGGGATATTTCCCGGATTGGAGAGGGTGGTGAAACTGACCTCCGAGAGAGGGAGGCCTTCAATATCAAAGTCCCTCAGAGTAAAACCTGTCGAAGGGTCATCCTTGTCATGGACTATGCTCTCAACCTCCATCGTTAGGCTCTCAAGAGACCTCCTTGCCTCTTCAAGGGTGGTAAGCCCCTCTCCCTTTGCACTTCTTGCCCGTTCAGTCATTGAGAGGGTGCTGTAGATGGCCCCCAATATGATCACCGTAAGGACCGTGGCTATAAGGACCTCAAGGAGTGTAAAGCCCCTCTCTTTCATTGCCTGATGAGCCTCCGCAGTATTATCTCTTCAGGACCCTTACTGACTCTGACCTCCCTCAGCATCAGTCCCGGCAGGCCTGTCTCAATCGTCTTTATCGAAAGGCTGTATTCCCGGAAGTCTTCATCATGTGATGAGCCGGGGAAATATCTTATGTTATCGCCTTTACCTGAGTCAGCCTTATCAGTCTTCCACAGGGTATCATACCTCAGTGCCCTTTCTCCATACAGGACCGCCTTTGTTACTGTTTCATGCCTCTCAATCTGGGAAATATGGTATGAGAGGGAGTGTATCACCGTAATGAGGGCTCCCCCGATTATCACCAGGGCTATCAGTACCTCAAGGAGAGTAAATCCCTTTCTGTCAAGCAGGTCGTTGGTCATTGGGTCATTGGTATATTGGTATATTGGTATATTGGTGTATTGGTGTATCAGGTTACTAAAGCTCAAGCTATTCTTCTCCCTATCCGCTATCCGCTCCACGCTGTTTTTCAAGCCTTGACCTCGGCCTCAACCTTGACCTGTTTTTTCTTCCTATCCACTATCCGCTCCACGCCTGGTCGTATCGACCTATACGCTGTCTTCTCAGCCTCGGCCTTGACCTCAGCCTGAGCATTCCGTCTGTCATCGGTCTTCCACGCTCTCCAGATATGTCCTCCCACTGAAGGGGTTATAGAAGACGCGTGTTCCATCGGAGAACCTGACCTCAAAGGGCTCGGGATATCCGAAGGGGCCGAAGATGAGGGTGAGTTTCCCCTCCCTTACCTCACCCCTTGAAGGAATCATCACCGAGACCATCCCGTTCAGGTCGAGTTTTCTTCTACCTTCAGGGAGCGTGTAGACCACCCGGGGTGTTCTGGTAGTCCTTTCACCCTGGAATTCGAACCTGATGAAGAGGTCTTCCTTTGTGTTAATGGCGGAGTCATGGATGAGCTTTATTGCAGCAAGTAGCTTCTTGGGTGAACGCGATCCATTGAAATCCGCAAGATACGAAAGGGAGGGGTACGTAAGAGTAAGGAAGAGAGAGATTATAAAGAGTACCACCACCATCTCAAGGAGGGTGAAGCCCTTCAGTGTGTGTATTATCGTTCTCCTGCTGGTACGGGACGGATTCATTTTCTCTGCAGGGACGACTTCCTTTCCCGGTTTATTCGATATTCCAGCTTGTTATATCGGCGTCTGCTCCTTCCCCGCCTTCCTTACCGTCAGCTCCATAGGAGATGATATCATAATCGCCGTGAAGGCCTGGAGATACATAGAGATAGGGATTGCCCCAGGGATCAAGGGGAACCTTTCCATGCTCGAGGTAGCCGCCCTCCCTGAACTTCCTCGGCTGTCTCCCTGTGGTAGGAGGACTTACGAGTGCCTGAAGCCCCTGTTCCGTTGAGGGATAGAACCCGTTGTCCAGCTTGAACAGCTTGAGTGCCGTCTCGAAGTTTCTTATCTGGACTTTTGCCTCGGCAATCCTTGCATCGTCGGTCCTTCCCACCAGCCTGGGTGCGATGATTGCAGCAAGGAGGGTGAGGATGAAGACTACTATAAGGATCTCAAGGAGGGTGAAACCCCTACTGTCCCGGATGCTCTTTCGGAATCCTTCCATCGGTTAATTATACCTCAATCACCTTCAATAATGCCCATTTCCAGACAGTATCTCCTGAAAAGATCGAGGCCTTCAAGGTGGTCCTCTCCAAGGGTATAGGAGATGCCCTTCCAGTAATCCACCAGTTCCCTCTGACTGAAGACTTCAGAGGCCGGTGTGGTGGCAGCAAGGGTCTCGAAAGAGTTCAATGCAAGGTTCAATGCACTGTCCAGGTCATTCTTTAGTCTTTCAATGACGGAATTCTCAGCCGTCCTTCCCGCTATCCAGAGAGCAAATACGAAGGGAAGCCCTGTCTCCTGATACCAGATCTCACCGAGGTCATAGGCATAGGGGGCCGGATTGTTTCTCAGTTCTGTCATAGCCCTGTCCCCGATCAGGAGGTAGGCGGGCGAGTCCTGAAGGCCCCCGGTGAGGCTTGCAGAGGAACTCCTGTAACTGACCCGGAGATTACGGAACCTCTCAAGGATTATCCTCAGAAGGGCTATGGATGTCTCGGAGTGGTAGAGATAGAGTACGGTCTCTCCCTCCAGTTCCTCAATGGGAACCCTGCTGAAGAGGATAATGCTCTTTACCGGGCCTATTGAACTTATGGAATGGCCCGGGATCAGGGTGTATCTCTCAGTATATCTCAGATACTCGATGGAGGAGGAGGGGCTCAGGTCGAGCCTGCCTGACCTGAGGAGCTTGTTCAGTACAGAGGGGACACCATCGACAAACAGGTACTCTCCTCCGGAGTTTTTCTCAAGGTAATGGAATATGGGGAAGAGATTTATGTAGGGGATCCTCCCGATCCTGATCATGAGAGGCTCCACCGACCCCTGAGTGTGGGATCACCGAGGGCGGTCTCAAGGAGCCTGAGAAAGACCGTCCTGGATATCTCCTCCGCCCCGAACCGCTGGAGGTGTTCCGTGCTTATCTGACAGTCGATCAGGGTGAACTCCCTTTTCCTGAGCCAGTCCACGAGTGTGACAAAGGCGACCTTGGAGGCGTCCGATACGGTAGTGAACATGGACTCACCGAAGAATGCGGAGCCGAGGGAGACCCCGTAAAGCCCTCCCACCAGGCATTCTCCTGTCCAGGCCTCCACGGAATGGGCATACCCCATCCGGTGAAGTTCTGTGTAGGCCCTTATCATCCCGTCGGTTATCCAGGTCCCTCCGTCTTTTTCCCTGTGGACCTCCGCCGCCGTCCTGATCACCTCATTGAAGGCGCGGTCAAAGGTTATCCTGAATATTCCCTTTTTCATCTTCTGTCTCAGGCTTCTTGAAACCCTGAGCTTTTCCGGGAAGAGTACCAGCCTCGGATCTGGCGACCACCAGAGGAGCGGATCATTCCCGGAAAACCACGGAAAGATCCCGAGCCTGTAAGCCTCAAGAATCCTCCCGGGGCTGAGGTCTCCTCCAACGGCAAGGAGACCCGAGGGATCGGCCAGATGGGGAGGGGGGAAGGAGAAGTCCTCCCTCCTCAGTTCAAAGACCGGCACCGGGAAACCTGAACCGGAGCCCCTTCCCTGAGAGATCAATAAGGACCTTTCCCCCCTTCTTCAGGTTCCCGAAGAGGAGTTCATCCGTCAGGGGGGTCTTGATCTCATCCTGAATGACCCGGCCCAGGGGCCTTGCCCCGAACTTACGGTCATACCCCTTCCCGGCAAGGTACCGGAGGGCCTCCGGGGTGATCTCAATCTCTATTTTCCTGTCCGTCAGCTGTGATTCGAGTTCCCTGATGAACTTCAGAGTGATCTCTTCCATGATATCCGGTGTGAGGTGCCTGAAGTTAATTATCCCGTCAAGGCGGTTCCTGAACTCCGGGCTGAAGAGCTTCCGGATGGCCTCATCACCTTTGGAGAGACCTTCGTCGGCCCTGTCGCCGAAACCGATGACACCCTTTTCCATTTCCGGAGCCCCGGCATTGGAGGTCATGATAAGGATGACATTCTTGAAGTCCGCCTTTCTTCCCGTATTATCAGTGAGGGTGGCATAATCCATGATCTGGAGAAGGATGCTGAATATATCAGGATGGGCCTTCTCTATCTCGTCAAGGAGGACCACGGAGTAGGGATGTTTCCTGACAGAGTCCGTCAACTGGCCTCCCTGGTCGAACCCGACATAGCCGGGAGGGGCACCGATCAGACGGGAGACGGCGTGCTTTTCCATGTATTCACTCATATCGAACCGGATGAACTCCACTCCAAGGACAGAGGCGAGCTGTCGGGAGACTTCGGTCTTTCCGACCCCTGTGGGACCTGTAAAGAGGAAGGAGCCGATCGGTCGCTCGGGAGCCCCGAGGCCTGCCCTTGAGCGTTTTATTGCTGAGACGAGGGAGTGTATGGCATCGTCCTGGCCGAATACGCGTTTTCTGAGTTCCCCTTCAAGATGTCTGAGTTTTTCAGTCTCCGATGTAGAGATCGTTCTTGAAGGGATCCGGGCCATCTTTGCCACAACCACCTCTATTTCCTTCCGGCCGACGGTTTTCTTTTTCCCGGCCCTGGCTGAAAGCCTGAGGGCGGCCCCTGCCTCGTCTATAACATCTATCGCCTTGTCAGGCAGGAACCGGTCGTTTATGAATTTCGCCGAGAGTTCGGCAGCCGCCCTGATAGCCCCC
>WFTX01000035.1 GCA_015485235.1 Nitrospirota bacterium
CTATCCAACTGAGCTACAGGCGCCTTGTAAATAATAGATTATTCAGACAATTTTAGTCAAGTTAAGTGTCATTTCAGACTGTTTTTCTGTTATAATTAAAAGTTAATTTCACCCTGGAGGGGTGGCCGAGTGGTTGAAGGCGTCGGTCTTGAAAACCGATGTGGGGGCAACTCCACCGTGGGTTCGAATCCCACCCCCTCCGCCAGTGGAAAAGAGATTTGAGGTTAAAAGCAAGCGGGGAAGAGAAGGCAAAAGACAAGAAACATGGAAAGCAAGACATGCAACAACCAACATAAAAGTGACCAGTACACCAGTTACCAATAATTTTTTGCTTGATTTTATGGTAAAGGCACTGATGACAGAGGCAAGGACGATCATTACAATTGTTTCCAGTCTGGAACATTAAATCGCCCAGGCGAAAAGTGGAGGAGCACATGAAAATCATGAAATGCATGCATGGTTCTTTTCAGTCTTGTAATGACTGCCGGATGCCCGATGGCGGTCATCATACCCTGAAGATGCATGGTTTGATGAAGAGCGCCGTTCTGGTTTTGGCGGTGGTCGCAGGCTTCCTGTTATTCAAGCCGGTCATGGCCGCCGAGCTTCCGAAGGAGGACAAGGCCCTTCTTGAGAGCAAGGGGATCCCCCTGTATCCGAACGCCGTATTTTTCGGCTCGGCCAGGTCGAGTGTCCAGGCCGGGTTCAAGTTCATGACTTCAGATCCGATCGACAAGGTCCGCAAATGGTATTCAGAGAAGATGACAGGTTGGTCGTATCTTGAATACATGGGCGTCCACTATATTTACAAGGGCAAGCCGGGGCTCAAATGGTCCGACCTATTTGGGCTGACCAATGTCGCAATAAGCAGAGACGCCAATGCCCACAAATGGTACGACGAAATATCGCCGGAGATGACGACGAAGATCCAGGTGACGATCTTGCTGAGCAAGTGATATGGGTTTCATCCGCCCCCAGCCGAAGGCCGCCGCAAGATCGACGCGGACATTGAGAGTTGCTCCAGGTGCGGTAAGCAGTGGAAGACAGCAGTGCATGTCCCTGACGATGGTATGCTTTCTGGAAAGGAGGAATCATGAACAAACGAATTAAAGACAGAAAGGGTTTCACCCTTATAGAACTCCTCGTAGTCATGGTTATAATAGGGCTTCTTGCAGCCCTTGTGGGACCGAAGCTCTTCCCGAAGCTGGGCAAAGGCAAGCAGTCTGCTGCAAAGGCCCAGATAGAACTCCTCGGGCAGGCCCTTGACCAGTTCAGGCTGGACACCGGACGGTACCCGACCACATCGGAAGGGCTTGACGCCCTCCTTCAGGACCCGGGTGTGGACGGGTGGGATGGCCCCTATCTCCGGAAAAACCATATTCCCAAGGACCCGTGGGGACGCCCCTATGAGTATCAATCTCCCGGCTCTCATGGTGATTACGACCTTCTGTCTTATGGTGCTGATGGCTCACCTGGGGGTGATGGGGAAAACAGGGATATTGTAAGCTGGGAATAGGAGCATCCTGTCTGAAACAGGCCCTGCCTTTTCAGGTACAGATGAACAGTACATATATGTCGGGAGACCGGAACCCAAGTTGAAGGATAAAAGCCGTCATGACCTCTGGAGAGTCATCCAGCCGGCTGGAAACTCCGGTTTCACCCTCTTTGAATTGCTTATCGTACTCATCATCATCGGAATTACCTCAGCCATAGTCTTTCTCTCCCTGGGGGTTGCCCACAAAAAGACTATCCTACGGGATACCGCACGGCGGGCCTGGCTTCAGATACGTCATGCCCGGGAGGTATCTGTGCTTGAACAGAGAGTGGTTTCTGTTACTATTGATAAAGAGGGGAAAGGATATTCAATCTCTACGGGCCTGCCCCGGCGGGAAAAAGATAGCGGGAACCCTGGAGAGACAGTCTCCGGAGAAACATATCCAGCGGCATCTGATGCTACCTTGCCCACGAAAGGCAGAAACCGGCGAATACTCTACTCGGTAAGGCTGCCTCAAGGAATAAGTATTGAAGGCGATGATCTGACCTTCTACCCTCGGGGGGAGAGCTCCGGTGGCAGCCTGGTTATAAGTGATAACGAGGGGAGGGCCTTCAGAATAGTGGTAGAAACTCTCTCCGGCAAGGTAAGGCTTGCAAAGGAAGCATGAGGGCGCTGATACATAGAGACACCGGGAGCGGTTTCAGCCTCCTTGAGGTCATGGTGGCCGTTGCGATCCTCGGAATAGCAGTGGTAGCCCTCTTTCAGGTCTTCTCTTCAGGTCTCAGGGGTGTAAAGAAGTCTGAAGATTACACCAGAGCCATTATCATCGCCCGGAGCCTCCTTGATGAAGCCTATGCAGTCAAAGACCCTGCCGGGCTTGATGAAAGCCTCGAGTTTGAAGGCGGCTTTAATGCAAGCAGAGATGTCGAGGAGATACCTGATGAAGACGGAAGAGGCGCCATGTATATCATCACCGTCAGGGTGACCTGGGGAAGAAATGGAAGTTTTCTCCTGAAGGGCAGGAGGTTCATCCCGGCTGCTGATCTGGCAACAGGGGGAGAGGGGAAATGAACAGAAGGGGTTTCACACTCATGGAACTCCTGATAGCCCTTGCCATCTCAGCGGTGATGCTTGTTGTGCTGGCCTCATCGATGATGATGGGCTACCGCTCGGATGAGAAGGCCGGAGAACGCCAGGAAGAAACCCAGACCTTGAGGGTCCTCTCCGAAAGGCTGACACACCTCATAAGAGGGGCTTACCCCTTCAGAAAGAGAACCGACGACGGTATGGTTACTTTCTTTGAAGGAAAAGAGGACTCCCTTGCCTTTGTAACATCATCAACATCCGATTATTCAGGCTCCCTGCCTGACAGAGCAGGGCTTAAGGGGGTGAGGATCTTCCTGAAGGGTGAGAAACTGATGATGAAGGAATACATATTCTTCAGCGAAGATCTCCTCTCCGGAGAGGACGAGGAAGGGGTGGTCCTTGCCGACGGGGTTGAGGAACTCAAGTTCACCTTTCTTGACCCCACTGAAGACAATGGCGGTGACTGGGTGGAAGAGTGGAGCCCTGAAGAAGAGAGCCTTCCCGCTGCTGTGAAGGCGGAGATCAGACTTGCCGTCAACGGGAGGAAGATCTACTTTCCTCCCCTTATCATAAAGATAGAATCCAAGGAAAGAACTATTTGACCCTGAGGCCGGGCTTGACCTCCCTTTCAGGACTCAGAACGGCTATATCCTTTCCTTCTCCTGCAGCAAGGAGCATCCCCTGC
>WFTX01000036.1 GCA_015485235.1 Nitrospirota bacterium
ATAACTGCGGCCCCTCCTTCGCCGACATCCCCCCCCCTGACACCCTTGAAAGGGCGGCCTTTGACTACGGAAACACCGCAAAGATCATGAAAAACCTTAATGTCCCCTTCACGAGGGAACAGGCCCGGGACAAACAGAAACTCTGCAATGTCTGCCATGCCGGCTGTCTGGACTGCCATTACACCCCTTCGGAAAAGAAAGGGAGGCATTCGTTCACCAGAAAACCCACCTCACTGAGTTGTTCAGGCTATGGCCGGGGTGCAAGCACATGCCATCCCGGGGCCATGACAAGCCGGAGGGGAGAGACATATATAGGCGGCGCCTATTCCATCCCCCAGGGCATGCCCGGTGACATTCACTATTCAAGGGGGATAGATTGCATAGACTGCCATCCCACGGGAGAGAAAGGGATGGGGGATATGGAGAGAAAGGCCTCATGCCAGGACTGTCATATCGAGGCAGAGGAGGCAATTGCCAGGGGCGTTCACAAAAACCTCGACTGTGCAACTTGTCACATAAGTGCCCTCGGAGGCTACCAGATAACCATCTGGGGGCCGGGAGAGGTGGCTGGCAGGAAAAACCCCTTTCACAAGTACTCGCTGTACTATGGTGTACAGAAGCCTCCCATAATAATGAAGGATCAGAAGGGCCGATGGATGCCTGTGAAGGTCTGGCCCCACAGTGTAGGAAACATAAAGAAGGACGTGCCGCCCTCACCGGAAGTCCTCTTCCGCTGGCCCAGGGGGGAGACAAGGGATGCCTATTACATAGTAGGGACATTCGACAACCTGCCTGATAATAATAAACACCTCCTCTGGGTCGAGTTCCAGCAGGCGGCTCACCCCTTCGGGAAGGCAAGGAGCTGCGGAAGCTGCCACGACTCGGAAAGGCAGGAATCGTTCTCCAGATGGGAGTTCTATGATTATGACGGCTCTGAACCCTTCACGGGAAGCCACCGGATTGTCGGCGACAGCAAGGGGCTCCGGTTTATGGAAATGAAAAACCTCACACCTGTAAAACCGCTCCCGGGCTCGAAACTCACCGACTTCGCCTCATGGCTCTATCTCAAAGACAGATGGAGAGTCCCGGGTGATTTCTCCATCAGGACGGACAGGAAAAAGTACACCCTCTACAACCGGTATTACAAACAGATAAAGGAAGGATCCGGAGAGTATTTGAAGAAAGGCCTCTCCCCGAAGGAGAAGAAGCGGCTCCGGGCGATCAGGGAGACCGCCTTTCATGACCTGAAGAGGGGAGTGAAGATGGTCATTGGACATTAGTGTATTGGTGTATTGGTTATTGGTATATTCGGTTATTAAGTTATTGAGTTACCCGGCCTCAACCTTGACCTTGGCCTCAACCTTGACCTTGGCCTCAACCTTGACCTCGGCCTCAACCTTGACCTCGACCTCAACCTTGACCTCGACCTCAACCTTGCCCTCGACCTCAGCCTTGACCTGTTTTTGTATCCCTGGCATGATATTTGCCTATTTGGACCGTCCCATGATAAAATTCAGGTATGAGAACTTCAAGGGCAATCCTTCTTGGATCGGTCAGCCTGGTGTTACTCCTCCTCATTCTTCCATTCCATCGCGATGAAGGCCCTGGCACTCCTGAAATACAGGGTTCTTTCATGAAGAAAATCAGGATACACCACTTCTCCGGAGAGAGGCTCGACTGGGAAGCTGAGATACAACAAGCGACCCTCGACGAAACCACAAATGATATCCTCCTCAAAAAGGTCTCCCTCTCCTATCCGGACCGGGACTTCCGGATGCTTTCTGAAAGCGGAGTATATAACCTCAAAGACAGCAGAATCAGTTTCACGGGAAGGGTAAAGGGAGAAACGCCTGATCTTACCTTCTACTCCGGAAGACTCGACTACAGGCCAGGGACACGGGAAATCCTGGCAGAGGGAGGGATCAGCATCAAGGGCAAAAACTTCCTGATAACAGGCAGGAAAGGAATAATAACAGAGGATGAAAAGATAATAATTGACGGAGATGTGCATGCAGAGTTTTTCTAAATCCATTCTCCTTGCATTGCTGTCAATCCTGCTCGTCCTCCCGGCCTATCTGACGGCTGAGGAACCTCAAGCTCCAGAGGGAGAGTTCTTCTCAGGCGACAAGCCCATACAGATCACCTCCAGAAGGATGACCGCCAGCAACCGCGAGCGGAAGGCGGTCTTTGAGGGGGATGTAAAGGTGACACAGGACGGATCTGTAATGCTGGCGGACTGGATGGAGGTCACCTATTCAGACAAGGGGGAGATACTTGATATCATCGCAAGGGGCGGAGTGATCCTTACCCATAAGAACAGGGAGATAAAGGCGGAAGAGGCCCATTACTCCAGAAGCGGGAGGACCATTGTGTTTACCGGGAACCCCGTTGCAAGGGACGGGCAGAGCCTTGTCAAGGGTTCAAAAATGACATATCATATTGATGACGGACGGTCCGAAGTGGAAGACTCAACCGTGATAATCCAGCCAGGGAAGAAAAATGATGGTTGAACAGGCTCAACTCCTGGCAACAGGACTGGCAAAGGCCTACAGAAAGAAAGAGGCCGTGAAGAGCGTGGATATCTCCCTCAGACAGTCCGAGATCGTGGGGCTTCTGGGTCCCAACGGAGCCGGGAAGACCACTACATTCTACATGATCGTCGGGATGGTCAGGGCAGACAGGGGAAACATCTCCCTCAACGGAAGGGATATAACGGGCCTCCCCATGTACAGAAGGGCCCAGATGGGGATAAGTTATCTGCCCCAGGAGCCTTCCATCTTCAGGAAGCTGAGTGTAAGAGAGAACATAAGGGCGGTTCTGGAACTCCAGGGGAAGAAGAGAGAAGAGACAGAGGAGATTACTGAACGGCTCCTTGATGAGTTCAGGCTGAGGGAGTTTGCCGACCGGAAGGGCTTTCACCTCTCGGGAGGAGAGAGAAGGAGGGCTGAGATAGCAAGGACCATCGCCCTTTCGCCGGACTTCATCCTCTTTGACGAACCCTTTGCCGGTATCGACCCCATTGCAATCATGGAATTGAAGAATATGATAAAATATCTGAAGGAAAGGGGAATCGGGATCCTGCTTACTGACCATAACGTCAGAGAGACCCTTTCCATAACAGACCGTGCTTACATCATGAACAACGGGAGCATCCTGGATGAAGGAAGCCCTGATCGTCTTATCAGAAACGAAACCGTCAGAAAAACTTACTTAGGAGAGGAATTCAGACTGTAATGGCACTCGAAACCAGACTTGACCTGAAGCTTGCACAGAAGCTTGTACTTACGCCCCAGCTCCAGCAGGCGATCAAACTCCTCCAGCTGCCACAACTCGAACTGTCCCAGGCGATCAACCAGGAGCTGGCGGAAAACCCCTTTCTGGAAGAGGAAAGGGAGGATGAAGTTGTAGAGACCCAGGAGGAGACGGAGCAGGAACCCCGGGAGACCCAGCCTGAAGAAAGCCTTCTTCCCCTTGAGAAAATGATGACCTTCAGTGTGGATGACTATTTCGAGGAGAGGGGGAGTGACGGGAGGGACCTTGGCTACTTCACTCCGGGGACGGATGCCCAGCCTTCCTTTGAACAGTTCGTAAGCGCTTCAACCACCCTTTATGATCATCTCTCTTGGCAGCTCCGCCTGAGCAATCTCGACGACTCCACCAGGGAGATCGGTGAGGCCATCATAGGAAATATAAACGACAACGGCTACCTTACGGTGAGTATCGAAGAGATCGCCGAATTCTGCAAGGCGCCTGTAGAAAAGGTCGAAAGGGCCCTTGAGGTAATTCAGGGCTTTGACCCGCCCGGCATAGGGGCAAGGGATCTCAGGGAATGCCTCCTGATCCAGATAAGGACTCTCGGACTCGAGGGCACCCTCGTTGAGAGGATCGTTCAGAACAATCTCAGGGAACTGGAAACAAAGAACTACAAGGCCATCGCCAGGATGTACAACGCCGCCCTGGAGGATGTGATGCTGGCTGTCGGAATAATCGAGGAACTCGACCCGAAGCCTGCAAGAAACTTCTCTTCCCAGGAGACAAACTACATTATCCCAGATGTTTATGTGGAGAGGACCTCCGAAGGATACCGGATAACCCTGAATGACGAAGGTATCCCCAGGCTCAGGCTGAACAGGTTTTACCGTCGGCTTCTTTCCAAGAAGGAGAACCTTACGAAGGAGGAAAAGAAGTTCCTTAACGAGAAACTCCGGTCCGCCCTCTGGCTGATGAAGAGTCTTGACCAGAGGAACAAGACCATATACAGGGTCACTGAGAGCATTCTCAGGTTCCAGAAGGACTTTTTCGATTATGGTCCCACCCATATAAAACCCCTGAATCTCAGGGATGTAGCAGAGGACATAAACGTCCATGAGAGCACCGTAAGCAGGGTCACCCTCAACAAGTACCTCGCCTGCTCACACGGGATTTTCAGTTTCCGGTTCTTCTTCAGCAGCGCCCTCCGGTCGGAAAACGGTGACATCTCATCCACCCTGGTGAAGGAGATGATCCGGAAGATCGTCTCAGAGGAGGACCCGCGGAGACCTTACAGCGACCAGAAGATCTCCGATCTCCTGAAGGAGAAGAACATAAAGATAGCCAGGAGGACAGTGGCAAAGTACAGAGAGGAACTGAAGATACCCGCCCACGCCAGGAGAAAGAGGCTCGATATCTGAAGAAGATCATGAACGGGAGAATGATTTTCAGAGAAAAAGGGAAAGGAGGAATTTCAGATGAACATTATTGTAACGGGCCGTCATCTTGAGGTTACGTCTGCCCTCAGGGATTACGCAGAGAGCAAAGTAAAGAAGTTTGAAAAGTATATATCCCCCATCTCGGAGGCACAGGTCACGCTTTCAGTAGAAAAATACCGTCACAAGGCGGAGATTCTCCTGAAGGCCAATGGTGTTATGATCCAGGCAGAAAGCGTTACAGAGGAGATTTACTCCTCCATCGACGAAGTTATCGAGAAGCTGGAACGCCAGATAAAGAAGTACAAGGAGAAACTCACATCCAGGAGAAAGGAAAACAGGCACCATGAGGCAATGTCCCAGGCATCTGTTGAAGAGGAGCACCCTGACATCAGGATCATAAAGAGAAAGCGCTTCGCCATGAAGCCGATGACGCCTGAAGAGGCAGCCATGCAGATGGATCTCCTTGACAAGGACTTTTTCGTCTTCACCAATGCAGACAGTGGTGTGATAAACGTGATATACCGCCGGAGAGACGGCGACTTCGGACTGATTGAACCAGCCTGAATTAAATCGAGGGAGGGGAGAAACCATACCCCTCCCCGTCATCCCTCTGCGTGGAAAACAGACCAGGAATAATAATCATTACCGGCCTCTCCGGGGCCGGGAAGACCGTTGCCCTCAGGGCACTGGAGGACAGCGGTTTCTATGCCATTGACAACCTGCCACTCCCCCTCCTTGGAGATGTCATAGCTTTTTCAAAAAAGAACCCCGCTCTCGGCAAGATCGCCCTCGGGATAGATGTGAGGGAGAAGGAACTCCTCAGAGAGATACAGAGGGTGGTAGAGGATATCAGGTCCTCAGCACAGATAGAGATCATTTTCCTTGAGGCGGAACGGGGTGTCTTGATGAGAAGATACAAGGAAACCCGCCGTCCTCACCCTTTAGTGGAGAACACCAACCAGCCGATGGAGGAGTTGTTTGAACGAGAGACCGAGCTTCTTAAGCCCCTCCGGGAGGTTGCAGACAGGATCATGGATACATCTTCACTCACACCCCACCAGTTGAGAAACATGATGATGGAGAGCTACTCCGGAAGGGAAGGCTCAGGATCAGAAATCACTCTGATCTCCTTTGGTTACAAGTTCGGTATCCCCCAGAATGTTGATCTTCTGCTCGACATCCGCTTTCTCCCGAACCCCCACTTCATGCCCGAACTCAGAGCGCTTACAGGACTGGATCTCCCTGTGCAGGAGTATGTCCTCAAGAGCAGCCTGACAGAGGAGTTTCTGAGACGGGCAGAGGACTTCCTCGAGTTTCTCGTGCCCCGGTACAGGAAGGAAGGGAGGAGCAACATCATTATAGGGATAGGCTGCACCGGGGGGCAGCACCGGTCCCCGGCCGTAACCGAGGCCCTGTCGGCAAGGCTTTCGAAACGGCTCGGGATCCCTGTCAGGCGGGTCCACAGGGAACTATGATATACCTTGACCATAATGCAAGCACGCCCCCCGATGACCGGGTAAAGAAGGCCATAGCAAGGGCACTGGACCTCTATGGAAACCCATCGAGCACCCACAGGCCCGGCAGGGAGGCGCGGGAAGAGATAGAGAAGGCCCGGGTTAGACTGGCCGGACTCCTGAATGCAGAACCTGATGAGATCATCTTCACATCGGGCGGGACGGAATCAAACAATCTTGCTCTCATCGGATATCTCCAGAGATTCCGGAAGGGACATGTCATCTCAACGGCCATAGAACACCCTTCGGTTATCAACCCCCTTCTCCTTGCCAGGGAACTGGGCTTTGAACTCACACTTCTACAACCAGCTCCTTCCGGCGCCATAGATCCCGATGATCTCAAGGCCGCCCTGAGGAATGATACCGTACTGGTCAGTGTGATGCATGCAAACAACGAGACAGGAATAATCCAGCCCATAGAGGAGATAGGGAAGATTCTCAGGGAGAGGGATATCGTCTTTCATGTTGATGCCGCCCAGAGTATCGGGAAGATTCCGGTGGATGTGGAAAGGATGGGTGTTGACCTCCTCACAGTGGCGGGACACAAATTCTATGGCCCCAAGGGGGCAGGCGCCCTCTTTAAAAGGAAGGGCCTGGCCATAAGTCCCCTTCTGAGGGGTGCATCTCATGAGCGGGGACTCAGGCCGGGAACGGAGTGTACTCCCCTGATTGCAGGGCTCGGAGAGGCAGCAAGGATTATTTCTCTTGAATCAGCCAGAATATTCACTCACCTCAACACACTGACGGTTAGGCTCCATGAGCTGCTTGATTCCCTGATCGAGAAGATATCACTAAATGGTACAGGCAGCCGGATCCCCAACACCCTCAGTCTCTCCATAAGGGGTGTCGGTGGAAGAAGCCTCGTAGAGGCCCTCTCTGAAGAGGTGGCACTCTCGGCCGGATCTGCCTGCCACGAAGGCATAACACGACCATCGGGGGTGCTTACGGCAATGGGGATTGATGTGCAGGATGCCCTTTCTTCAGTCAGGCTCTCAACGGGAAAGGACAACACCCTTGAGGAAATGGAGAGGGCTGCAAACCTTATCTCCAGGGTGGTAAAAGGCCTCCGCAAGAACCTGGAGTAAGATGTACAGGTCGATCATGGACCGGGTTGATGCTGACAACGGAGGGGGAAGTCGAAAAAATTTAATATAAAAAATCCTTCAATACTGAAAAAGTTATTGCATTTATTTTTCGAATCCTGTAAAATTTCTAATAACAAAAATTTATAAGGGAGGTTTGTTTATGAACAAAGGGGAAC
>WFTX01000037.1 GCA_015485235.1 Nitrospirota bacterium
GACCAGATCAACGAAATAGACCAGATCAACGAAATAGACCAGATCAACGAGATAGACCAGATCAACGAGACAGACCAGATCAACGAAATAGACGAGACAGACGAGACAGACGAGATCAACGAAACCAACGAAATAAACGAGAAGAATGCAGGAGATAACCAATAACCAGTAACCAGTAACTATTAAGGAACCTCTGATTAATTCCGGGGAATCCGTCATCGCGAGGAGTGAAACGACGAAGCGATCTCACAACATATTGATATACAATGAAATGAGATTGCTTCGGCCCGGCAAGCCGGGCCTCGCAATGACACTCAAGCCTATTAATCAGAGTTTCCTTAACCAATGACCAGTAACCAACAACCAGTATACCAATAACACTATAAGGAGTGTGATCATGATTTCAGAACGTGCAAACCGTGTCAAGCCGTCTCCAACACTTACCATGGACACAAAGGCAAAGGAGATGAAGGCCGCAGGCATCGATGTCATAAGCTTCGGTGTCGGCGAGCCGGACTTCGATACTCCCGGGCATATCAAGGAGGCGGCTGTCAGGGCCCTCAGGGAAGGGAAGACAAAGTACACAGCGGCTGCAGGCATACCTGAACTCAAGGAGGCGATTGCAGCAAAGCTTCTCAGGGACAACGGCCTCACCTACAAACCCACTGAGATAATCGTCTCCTGCGGTGCCAAGCACAGCCTCTACAATATCTTTCAGGCGATCCTCAGCCCCGGGGACGAGGTGATAATCCCGGCCCCCTACTGGGTCTCCTACCCGGCCCAGGTGCTTCTGAACGACGGTGTACCCGTAATTGCAGACACCCGTGAGGAGGACGGCTTCAACCTTGATCCTTCAGATCTCGGCTCACTCATAACAGAGAGGACCAGGGCCATCATACTGAACTATCCCTCGAACCCTACAGGCCTGGCCTACGACAGGAAGACCCTTGAGGCAGTAGGTGAACTCGCCGTAAAACACAATCTCCATATCGTCTCCGATGAGGTCTATGAGAAACTTCTCTATGACGGGGCAGAACACATCTCCATCGCCTCCATCTCAGAGGAGATAAAGAAGAGGACCCTCCTCGTAAACGGGATCTCCAAGTCCCATGCCATGACGGGCTGGAGGATCGGCTACACCGCCGGGCCCGAGGATATAATAAAGGCGATGACCAAGATCCAGGGACAGTCCACCTCCAACCCCAACTCCATTGCCCAGTGGGCTGCCGTTGAGGCGCTGAACGGGCCCGAGGACTTCCTTGAGCCCATGCTCAGGGAGTTCGACAGGAGGAGAAAGTACCTTGTCACTGAACTGAATGCCACTGAGGGAATAACCTGCATGATGCCCCGGGGTGCTTTCTATGCATTCCCCAATGTCTCAGGCATCCTTGGCAGAAAGGGCCCTGATGGAGAGATAAAGGACTCATCCGATCTCGCCATGTACCTCCTCGAGGAGGCGAGGGTCGCCCTTGTGCCCGGAAGCGCCTTTGGCAAGGAGGGCTTCCTCCGGATATCCTATGCCACCTCCATGGAGAACATAGAGGAGGGCATCAGAAGGATAAGGGGGGCACTGGAAAGACTCCAGTAGGAATGGCTTCTGGACCACCATTCAGATCGGGCTATGTCGCGATCATAGGAAGGCCGAATGTGGGGAAGTCCACGCTCCTGAACAGCATCCTCGGCGAGAAGGTCGCCATCGTCACCCCCCGGCCCCAGACCACCCGGAACCGGATTGTGGGAGTAAAGACCCTCCCCCATGCCCAGATAATCTTCCTCGACACACCGGGCTTTCACCATCCCAGGGAACGGCTCGGTGATTACATGCTCCGGACTGCCAGGGAGAGCCTCCGGGAGGTCGACCTCATCCTCTTCATGGTGGAGCCCCGGTCTCCAGGCGAGATTGAAAGGGAGATAATAAGGGAACTCACCGGAGTCTGCAGGAAGCAGGATGCCGGGAGCAGGCCTGTCCTCCTCCTGATAAACAAGATAGACAGGATAAAGAAGGGAAATATTCTCCCCCTCATCGGGGAGTATGCCGGGCTGATGGATTTTGACGAGATCATCCCCGTCTCAGCACTCATGGGCGACGGCATCGGAGAACTGCTTGAGACCATCATCAGATATCTTCCTGAAGGACCGCAGTACTATCCTCCGGATATATACACGGACCAGTTGGAGAGGTTCCTGGTCGCGGAGATCATCAGGGAACAGGTAATGCTCCTGACCTCCGACGAGATACCCTACTCCGTTGCCGTGGAGACCGTAAGCTGGGAGGAGAAAGAAGGGCTCGTCATAATCGGCGCGGAGATTTATGTTGAAAAAGAGAGTCAGAAAGGTATTATAATAGGTAAGAGAGGGAAGATGCTGAAAGAGATCGGGACCCGGTCACGCCGTGAGATCGAGAGCATCCTGAATTCAAGGGTTTTTCTGGAACTCTGGGTTAAGGTGAAGGAGAACTGGCGGAAGAGGATCTCTGCCCTCAGGGAGCTCGGATATCAGTGATATGTTGATCCAGATGAAAGTAGAAGGACTGCTGTTCGATCCGCGGAGCGGGATGTACATACTGCTCCTGAAGGAACTGGACGGCCCGCAGACCCTCCCCATCTGGATAGGCAAACCCGAAGCCGACTCCATCGCCCTTGCCCTCGGAAGGGTGGCTACCCCGCGGCCACTCACCCACGACCTGCTGAAGAACATCCTGAGCACCCTTGACATGCATGTCTCCAGGGTGGTTGTGACAGACATTATCGACAACACTTACTATGCCATGCTCTTCCTCACCGACGGGGAGCAGGAGATCTCCATTGATTCAAGGCCCAGTGATGCAGTGGCGATCGCCCTCCGTGTGAATGCCCCCATCTTCGTGGATGAAGATATCATCGAGCAGCGTCATCCCGATGAACTGGAGGAATGGCTCAAGAACCTCAAACCCGAAGACTTCGGAAACATCATGTAGGCCTGTGCGGGATTGATGCTTCACCGGACTGAAGGCATCGTGCTGCACTCCAGCCCCTACGGGGAAGCCGACCTCATAGTAACATCACTTACAAGGGACTTCGGCCTCATCCGTCTCTTTGCAAAAAGCCCCAGGAAGGTCGGAAGCCGCTTCGGGAGCAGCCTTGAGCCGCTCACCCATGCAAGGATCGCCTTCTTCGGCAAGGAGCAGTCCAGGCTTCCCCGCCTGACCCAGGCGGACATACTCCGGCCCTTCCAGTCGTTAAGGGAACGCATATCCCTTTTCCTGCAGATATCAGAGGCAGTAGAGCTCACGCTCAGGGTGCTGCCTGAACGGACAGGAGGCGGAAAGGCCTTCGGGCTCCTTCTCAGCACCCTCCGTCAGCTTGAGGAGGGCGGCCCTGGAGAGACATACCTCCTCTACTACAAGATACACCTCCTCAGGCTTTCAGGTTTTGCCCCGAAACTCGGCCGGTGCGGCCGGTGCGGCCGGAGGGCCGAGAGGTTCTTCCTGAGGGAGGGAACGGTGCTCTGCCGGAGATGTGAACCCGAAGGGCTGGACCATTCCCCCATTGAGCCCAGGACTGAAAGGATCTACAGCTACTTCCTGAGGGCAAGGCCCTCGGGCATCCCCAGGCTGAAGGTGCCTCCTGAAATCATCAGGGGGCTTGCAGAGTTGATAAATGCTCATATAAACTATACAGTAGTTGAGAGACTCAACAGCCGCTCCTTTCCGCAACTGGTGGAAAAGGAGGCAGGGAAGGAGGCATTATGAAGGACATATTCTCAATCCAGGAAAGGGTGAACAGGCTCTTTGACGATGTCCTTGCCTCCGAGGGAGGCCGCAAGGGCTCTCCCGACACCTGCTGGTCGCCCCGCGTGGACATCTACGAACTCGACGATGCCTTCATCGTGAACGCCGAACTCCCCGGGGTGGAAGAAGACCAGGTCGAGATAAGAATAGAGGGCCGGATAATGACCATCACCGGCCAGAGGCCCTCTCCCTCATCGGATGCTCCCGGAGAGATCTCCCGTTACCACATCATGGAGAACAGCTACGGTCCCTTCAGAAGGGACTTCTCCCTTCCTGACGATATTGACAAGGAAGGAATCACCGCCCGACTCCAGGACGGTCTTCTCCAGATAAGGCTCCCCAAGCACACCCCTCCCCCCGGAAGACAGATCCGGATAGAGTGAGACCATGATCAGCGCGTGGCTGGGACATTCCCTCGACAAGCCCCTTGAGCCGCTGGCAAGACGGGTCAGGATCACACCGAACTTTCTGACAATCACGGGGTTCGTTATAACGGTCATCGCCTCCATCACCATCCCCTTCGAAACCCGTCTCGGCGGGCTTCTCATCCTCCTGGGAGGGGCCTTTGACATGCTCGACGGGGTAGTTGCGAGGACGAACGGGAAGGAAACGGACTTCGGCGCCTTCCTTGACTCCGTGCTTGACAGGTACTCCGACTCGGTCATATTCCTGGCGATTGCCTGGCTCTTTTTTCAGGAGGGAGATATCCTCGGTGTCTTTCTGAGTCTCGGGACCATGGTGGGAGCGCTCCTCATCAGCTATGCCAGGGCCCGGGCAGAGGGGCTGGGCCTTGAGTGCCGGACCGGCCTGATGGAGCGGCCTGAACGGATAATCCTCGTCGCCGCCGGATGCATAACAGGCTATCTCACACCGGTCATCTGGGCGCTCTTCATCCTCACCCATCTCACGGTCATCCAGCGGATACTCCATGTGAGGAAAAAGGCAGTGTAGGCGTCAAGGATTACATTTCTCGCTCGTTTATCAACCAGACCAACGAAATAGACGATATCAACGAAACCAACGAGATAGACCAGATCAACGAAATAAACGAAATTAACTTAGAACGTTGAACGTCGAACGTATTTCATCAACGAAACAGACCAAACAGACCAGACCAACGAGATCAACGAGATAATCCAGACCAACGAGTCTCAGAAGGAGTGGGAA
>WFTX01000038.1 GCA_015485235.1 Nitrospirota bacterium
GCAGGCCATCCAAGGCAGCCATACCCCAAAAAGTCTTCGACTTTTCGGGGGCCCCTGCTCAGAGGCAGGCAATCTACTTCACCTTCCTGGTGAAGATCATAGATTGCCTGAAACCGCTCAAACCCTATGCCCTCCTGCCCTTTATTGTTGGAGCATTTTTTCTATCGGCAATCTGGGGAGAGGCCCATAAATGGCAATTCCAATATTCACTATGTTAAAATTTAAGAGGATTTCTTGCCCTCTCCCACCGGAAAGGAAGGCTCATATCTGCCAGTCAAATCAGCCGGGCGGAAATCGGTAAATATCCAAGGACAAGGAGGTTTTTTTGAACAATCTATACAGAAGTCTCTTTATCTGGCTCCTCATCGGTGCCCTCATGATACTGCTTTTTGACATGCTCAGCACGCCCAAAAAGCCTGAAAAAGAGCTAACCTTTTCCGACTTTATTGAAAGGGTTGAGGCCGGAGAGATCGTAGAGGTTACGATAAAGGAAAACGAACTCTCAGGTGTCCTCAAGGATGGTACAAGCTTCCGGACTTACGTGGAAAAATACCCGGATTTCATCTCTGATCTCAGGTCGAAAAAGGTGAAGATAATCGTCAAACCCCCTGAGAAGACCCCCTGGTACATAAGTTTTCTCATTTCCTGGGGACCCATCATCCTGTTGGCCTTCCTCTGGATCTTCTTCATGCGACAGATGCAGATGGGTGGAAACAGAGCCATGTCCTTTGGAAAGGCCAAGGTAAAACTCGTATCTGACAAGTCCGGAAAGATAACCTTCAAGGATGTTGCCGGTATCGAAGAGGCAAAGACCGAAGTTCAGGAGATCATCGACTACCTGAAAGACCCCCAGAAGGTGACAAGGCTGGGAGGAAAGATCCCCAAGGGTGTCCTCCTCGTAGGTCCTCCGGGAACCGGAAAGACCATGCTTGCCAAGGCCATCGCCGGTGAGGCCGATGTTCCGTTTTTCTCCATATCCGGTTCAGAGTTTGTGGAGATGTTTGTAGGTGTAGGGGCATCAAGGGTAAGGGACCTCTTCGAACAGGCGAAAAAGAGCGCTCCCTGTATCATATTCATAGACGAGATTGATGCAGTCGGAAGGCACCGCGGAGCAGGACTCGGTGGCGGACATGACGAAAGGGAGCAGACCCTCAACCAGTTGCTTGTGGAAATGGACGGTTTTGAAGGAAAGGAAGGGATAATCGTCATAGCCGCAACCAACAGGCCTGATGTGCTGGATCCTGCCCTTTTGAGGCCGGGACGGTTCGACCGGCAGGTTGTGGTCCCATCGCCTGATGTAAAGGGAAGGCTTGAGATACTGAAGGTCCACACCAAAAACATACCCGTTGCTGGGGATGTGGATCTTGAAGTAATCGCAAGATCGACCCCGGGGTTCTCCGGTGCCGACCTTGCCAATCTTGTGAATGAGGCCGCACTCCTGGCTGCCAGACTCTCCAAGGAACAGGTGGAGATGGTGGATTTTGATGAAGCGAAGGACAAGGTCCTGATGGGAGTGGAGCGAAGGAGCATGATAATAAGTGATGAGGAAAAGAGGAACACAGCCTACCATGAGGCCGGGCATACCCTTGTCGCAAAGCTCATCCCCGGAACCGATCCCATTCATAAGGTCAGCATCATCCCCCGGGGAAGGGCTCTGGGAGTGACCCAGCAGCTCCCGATTGACGATCGTTATACCTACTCCAAGGATTACCTCCTGAAGACCCTCAGGGTGCTCCTTGGTGGGAGGGCGGCTGAAGAGGTTTCCCTTAACCATATGACAACCGGTGCCGGGAACGACCTTGAACGGGCAACGGACCTCGCAAGAAAGATGGTCTGCGAATGGGGCATGAGTGACAAACTCGGCCCCCTAACCTACGGGAAACGGGAGGAGCACCTCTTTCTGGGCAGGGAGATTGCAAAGCACAAGGATTATTCCGAAAAGACCGCCGAGGAAATAGACCTGGAGGTCAAGGAGATCGTCACTGATGCCTACGACGAAGCAAAGGAACTACTTACCAGGAACCGCGACATGCTCGAAGCTCTTGCCAAAAGGCTGCTTGAAAAGGAAACCCTTGACTCAGATGAGATAGACCGTGTGATTGAAGAGATAAAGGCTGCCAGGTCTGACGGGGAACCGAAATCAGAGGAGACTGACCAGGAAGAGGCGTGAAGGCGGTCTTCGGGAATTACCATCTGAATTTTTCAGAAAAGACCTACCTGATGGGGATTCTTAATGTCACCCCGGACTCCTTCTCAGACGGAGGACTCTACCTCGCACCTGAGAGGGCCCTCGACCGTGCCCTTGAGATGGTGGATGAGGGTGCAGACATCATAGACATAGGAGGCGAGTCCACACGCCCCGGGGCTGAAAGCGTCTCTCTGGAGGAAGAGCTGAGACGGACGATCCCCATAATTGAAAAGCTCTCACACCGGTTGAATGTCCCCATTTCCATTGACACCTACAAGGCTGAGGTGGCCAGACAGGCGATTGAGGCAGGGGCATCCATCGTAAATGACATCAGTGCCCTCAGGTTTGATCCGGAGATGGTCTCAGTGGTTGCAGGGCATGATGTCGGGGTGGTGCTCATGCATATAAAGGGGACCCCCAGGGATATGCAGAAGGATCCCCGGTACGACGACCTCTTAGGAGAAATAAAGTCCTATCTCTCAGAAAGCATCGAACTTGCAAGAAAGCACGGGATAGCACCTGAGAGGATAATGGTGGATCCCGGGATAGGGTTCGGAAAGCGGTTTGAGGATAACCTGAGGATCATAGGGAACCTCCCCTTTCTCAAGGATCTTGGCTATCCCATCCTGGTAGGACCATCGCGGAAATCCTTTATCGGGCATATCCTTGATGGCCTTCCCCCGGCAGAACGGGTGGAGGGAACGGCGTCTGCTGTTGCGATTTCGGTCCTGAACGGGGCGAATATTGTGAGAGTGCACGATGTGAAGGAGATGGTCAGGGTGGTCAGGGTGGCTGATGCGATCAGGAGAGAGATATCCCTTGAGACGAACGGATAAGCCTCGAAGGATTTGACTTTGAGGTTATTAAATCTGTCTTTAGCAATCTCGGTCAGGGCAGGCGGGTCTCCTTCAAAACCGGATTTGATGCGATGTCCTTTTGATTACACAGAAACCTACCCTGTTAAGTTACAATACAAGGATCCGGAAGTTATCGGGAGTTACTGCCGGTATCGCTGAAATCCGGATTTCTCCTGAGACCCGCCTGCCCGACGGTATTGGTTTATGGCTTTACTAATGTAATGTTAGGTATCAGTATTATGAAAAGGAGATGCCGTTATGCTTTTACCTGTTGAATGGCTTGGAGAATTCATTGAGCTCCGGGAGAGTAATGAAGAGATCTCCCACCAACTCACGATGTGCGGTCTGGAAATAGAAGGAGCGGAATCATCCGGGGCGGACCAGATATTTGAAGTCAATATCACACCCAACAGGCCGGACTGCCTGAGCGTGCTTGGCGTGGCCCGTGAACTCAGGGCCATAACAGGAAGGAATTTGAAACTTCCTGATATCACTGTGGAATCTGCTGGAGCCTGCCCTGTCAGGGTGATCATAGATTCCCCTCTCTGCAGGCGGTATGCCGGACGGGCGGTAACGGGGATCAGGTTGGGTGAATCTCCTGACTGGATGAAAAAGAGGCTTGAAAACGCAGGGATACGGTCCATAAACAATGTCGTGGATCTAACAAATTATGTCCTCCTTGAATTCGGCCATCCCCTTCATGCCTTTGACATGGATACCCTCCATGATGCGACCATCCGGGTGGACACAATGAACTCCAGTTCCACTTTCAGGACCCTTGATGGAATAGAGAGGAGGATCCCTCCCGAAGCACTGATGATCTGGGATGGAAAACATCCTGTAGCGATTGCCGGGGTGATGGGTGGGCTTGAGACAGAGGTGACTGACCGGACAGTGAACATATTTCTTGAAAGCGCCTGGTTTGAGCCTGCATCCATCAGGAAAACATCAAGAAAACTCGGCCTTAAGACGGAGTCATCCTACCGCTTTGAACGGGGCACTGATATTGAAGGGCTCATAACCGCCCTCGACAGGGCCGCTGCCCTCATAAAGGAACTCTGCGGAGGAAGCGCATCAGAAAGAATAGATGTCTACCCTTCTCCATATCAGCCCCCTCAGGTGGAATTGCGCTTTGAGAGGGTGGGCAGGATACTTGGGAAGGATATTCCAACGGATGAGATCAAGGGGATAATCAAGTCTCTCGGATTCAGCCTCAGGGATGAATCTTCAACCGGCCTTATGGTCGAGATACCTTCATTCAGGGTTGATGTAAGCACAGAGATAGACCTTATTGAAGAGGTGGCAAGACATTACGGCTACGATAGAATCCCGGCATCCATTCCCAGCGCTCCCGTGGGCAATACAATCTCTTCTGAGAGGGAGCGGATACAGCGTCTCTCCGTAATCACGCTCAGGCACCTTATGGAGGACTCTGGTTTCAGTGAGGCAATCAATTACAGTTTCATGAACCCTGCATCCCTTGATCAACTCATGATACCTGAGGATGACCCACGCCGTAACTTCGTGCAAATCAAAAACCCCCTCACAGTTGAGGACTCAGCCATGAGGACCATGTTGATGCCTTCCCTGATAAGAAACGCCATCCTCAATATCAGGCAGGGGTTGCCGACGGCCAGGCTCTTTGAGATCTCAAAGGTCTTTCTCAGAGAAAACGATAAGCTCCCTGATGAAAGACTCCACCTGGGGGGAATATTCTACTCAACGCCGGGACAGTCACTATGGGAAGAGAAAACAGCCCCCTTCTTTATCCTCAAGGGACTGATTGAGAAGGCCCTCCTGCTCCTGAGGAGGGAGGAAGGGGCTTTCGTACCCACAGGAGAGACCTTCCTTCATCCGGGAAAATCGGCAGATCTAATGGTCTCCGGCACAAGGATCGGCTCAATGGGCATACTTTCGCCCGAGGTTCTGGAAAACCTTGAGATAAAGGATTTCCGGGTGGAAATCGGTGTATTCGAGATTGATCTCACCTCTCTGATGGAAACACCTGTCAAGGAGACAGCATACAGCTCCATTCCGCGGTTCCCTTCAACAAGACGGGAC
>WFTX01000039.1 GCA_015485235.1 Nitrospirota bacterium
CGCTGGACCATCTTTGCCGAAGCCTCGGTTATGGAGGAGTCTGCTCCGATCGTTATGATCTCTCTGCCCTTCTCCAGTAACAGATCCTTGACTTTCATAAGCTCTCCTTAATCCCTACTCCACATCCCAGTCTCTCATCTTTGCAAAGGTGATCGCCAGGGTCCTGTAACCCATATGGGCCAGTTTGGAATAGGGGAAATAGACGATAGTATAGAAGACAAAGGTAAGGTGCAGAAGATACATGGGATAGGCAAGAGACGCTATGCCGGCCAGCCTGATAAGCTCTGTAAGTATGCCCGTTACGGCAAGCAGGAGAATAAGGATTGCAAAGGTCCAGTCAAAGGAGGAGGTCTTTGAGTCTATCCCCTTGTCCTTCATCCTGTTGGATATTATCAACAGTATCCCCACCAGCAGGAAAAGGGCACTCAGGTTCCCGAACCACTTCATGGGGTCTCCGAGGGAAATCGGGGAGTGGATCTTGAAGGCGTAATAATAGACGGTAATCCATGTAGTGGTTATCGCAAGGCCCACAAAACCGTAGAAAACGAGCATGTGGCCGTTCTTCCTGTCGCGATTGGCCTCGCACTTCTCGAACTTCCTGTGGAAGAGAAACTCCTTGATTGTCTCGACAAAGGCCGGCCCGAAGGTCTTCAGATAGGGCTTGTCCGTCGCCTTTGTCATGTTCTGCCAGAACCGGTTCAGGCTGAAGGCGTAAAGAAGGGTAGCAATACCCACAGCGGACATGAATATTATCTCAATCATCGGGATCGGGAAGAATTTTGAATACACGATCTTACCCTCGGGTATATGAAGATGCCCCGTCAGCCCGAGAACCACCAGGAAGAAGACGAAGGGGACTATCAGGGCAAAGATCGTAAACCTCGGATCCCCTACAAAGGAACCCATGAACCTCGGGATTGCGTTTTCCTTGATCACCTTCTGCCGCATGGCACTCAGAACATCGCCAGGTCTTGCACCTCTGGGGCAGTACTTGGAGCAGTCATTACAGTTGTGGCATGTCCAGATATCGGGGCTTGACAGAAGCTGGTCCTTCAGCCCCCACTGGGCCATCACCATCTGCTGTCTTGGAAACGGCTTGTCATCGGGCGAGATGGGACAGACTACCGAACAGGTGGCACACTGGTAGCACTTCTTGAGTGTCTCACCCCCGCCCTTTCTCAGGTCCCGAATAAACTGTATATCCGGTGATAGTACCCTCTCTTCTGGCATATATACCTCCTGAATTTTATTGTTAACTAAACACTAAGCACTCAAGACTAAATACTGTTCAGAATCCCTTGTAAGGGTTTGCACCGATCCCTTCCACTTCATCGGCAAACTCCTGGAGTATCTGGGGAAGCCGGTCATACTCGTTGATAGGCAACTGGACCATCTTCACCCTTTCCGCCTCCAGCATCAGCCTGCTCAAGGTCTCCTGGACCTTGCCAAGCCTCTCATTCGCCATCTGGGAGCCCTTGACAAAGTGGCACTGATAGTCATCACCGAACTTGCAACCGATGAGTATCACGCCATCGGCACCCTTTGAAAGGACATCGGAGATCCAGACGAGGTTCATACCGCCAAGGCACCTCAGCCTTATGAGCCTGAAGTTCGGCGGGAGCTGAAGCCTGTTGATCCCGGCCATGTCAAAGGCAGGATAGGCATCATTCTCACATATGAACCCGACTATATATGGAAACAGTTCGCTCTCGTCAGGCACCTGCATCTCACCAAGCATGGAGGATATCATGTCGATACTGTAATCGTTGAAGTTGATGATCCTCTGAGGACAGGCTCCCATACAGGTTCCACACCGGCGGCACCGGTAGGGGTGCTCCAGCGGGGTCGCCTTCTCATCCTCGTCAAGGACGCCGAAGGGACACTCAACAGTACAACGCCGGCACTGGGTGCAGGACTCAAGCCTGAAGACCGGGAAGGTCTGATCCCATGACCTCGGATGCACGGCATAGCCCTCTGATGTCCTCTCAATGCACTGTATAGCCTTGAGGGCGGCTCCTGCACCATCCATCGCAGCCTGGGCCGCATCCATGGGATGCCTTGCAGCCCCGGCCGCATAGATACCGGTTCTGCGGGTCTCATAGGGGAAACAGATGAAATGGGAATCAGGGAAACCATACCTCAGGTTCGGCATCTCCGGGCCCTGACGGTACTTGAGATTCAGCGCAATCGGCTGGGGAACAAGTTCCTCCACAAGACCGTCCTCTGTCTGTTTGGAGACTATATCCCCGATATACTCCTGATCCTGGGTAAGGAGCCTGGGCTCCCTGCCTTCAGGGACCAGATTGGTAACCATACCGGTTGCAAGGACCACAAGGTCGGCATTTATTATGTCCGTTGAGTTAAGCAGTTTGTTCTCAAACTTTACCTGGACTGTGCCGTCACCGTTTTCCTCAAGTCCGACAATATCACCCTTGACAAGAAAGACGCCCTCATCGTCCTGCATGGTCTTGTAGAATTCCTCGTAGAGTCCAGGAGTCCGCATATCCCTGTAGATTATGAAGGCCCCGGCATCGGGATTCGTCTCTCTCACATACTTTGCCTGCTTCAGTGAAGTAAGGCAGCAGACGGAGGAACAGTAGGGCAGATGATTCTCATTCCTCTGCCCGGCGCACTGAATGAAGACAACCCTCTCGGGCTTCTTTCCATCGGAGGGGCGTTTCAGGCCGCCGTTTGATGCCATATCCTCAAGCTCTACATTGGTCACCACATTCTTGAATTTGCCGTATCCGAACTCATCTTCCAGGTTGGAAGCCTCATAGGGCTTCCAGCCGATGGTAAAGACCACGGCTCCGGCCTTGAAGGTCTCCGGGGATGAGCACTCAGGCAGAGGATACCTCGCCGGTCCGCCCTTCTTGACCTCTTCGTTAATATCAATCTCCTCTATACTCACGTTGTCATTGGAGCATACGGTCACATCAAACATCCCGGGCTCACCCTCAATGCTCACCACCTGGGTACTGGTGTAGACCTCTATATTCGGGTGCTCCTCAACAGCCTTTATCTTCTCTTCAATCTGAGGTGCTTCAGGTTCCCTGAAGGGTGGTTTTGACGGCAGAAGGAGCTTCATGTTCTTCACCCGGCCGCCCAGCGTCTCGGACTTCTCCACTATAACAGCCTTGTATCCTGCATTGGCGGCCTCAATGGCCGCACTCAGGCCGGCAACACCGCCTCCAACAACGAGGATGGTCTTTTCAAGGTCACCCGTCTTGGGTTCCGGGGGCTCAGCCTTCTGGGCCCTCATTATACCCATCCTCAGATAGTCCTCGGCCATCCTCTGGGTGTTTTCTTCCTGGGGAGGCTGGATCCAGACCACGTGTTCCCTGATGTTGACCCTCTCGGTAACATATTTCTGCGGGTCAAAGCTGAAGACATCGGTATTGACACGCATTGAACAGGCCGCTATCACAATCGTATTGACACCCTCGTTCTGTATGTCATCCTTTATGACCTGAACACCCTCCTGGCTGCAAAGGAAATCATGCACCCTGCATACAGCAGGGTTGTATTCATTTGCAACGGTCTGCATCTGCTCAACGTTCAGGGCATCCCCGATACCGCAGTCCTTACATATATAGATTCCTAACTTCTTCTCCATTTATTTACCTCCTACAAGGATTTGTAAACACTTGATCGCCTTTGAAGTTGCATCCTGATTGGAAGTATTGACATCGAGAGGTCTGGTGGCTACGCCCGTTGCAAATACTCCGGAGGGGAGGGCGTCGGAGAGAATGAACCCATTGTCCTCCGTCTTCACACCACCGGGAAGGCTTACCGTCTTCGCCTGGGGCTCCATCCCCGCAGCCAGGACAACCATATCGAATTTCTCCTGGATCTTCTTTATATTGGCCACATCTTCTACAGTGACAACCACATCCCCGGACCCTGAATCCTCTTCTATCTTTGCGACCTTTCCCTTAACGAAGGTTATGTTCTCGTCCGATTCGATCTTCCTGTAAAAATCCTCGTATTTACCGGGAGCCCTCAGGTCTATATAAAAGATGGTCACCTTTGAATCAGGGTGTTTCTCCCTGATGTAGGATGCCTGTTTCATGGATGCCATGCAGCAGATGGCTGAACAGTAATTGAGGTGGTTTTCATCCCTTGAACCGGCACACTGGACAAAGGCGATATTCTGGACCTCCTTACCGTCGGAGGGCCGGAGTATCTTTCCCTGTGTAGGTCCGTTCGGAGCGGAAAGCCTCTCCATCATCATGTTGGTTATCACATTCTTTACATTCCCGAAGGAGAGGTTCTCCATCTTTGTCGCATCATAGGGGTTCCAGCCGGTGGCGTAGACAACGGCCCCGGCCTCAACCTCAAAGGTCCTGTCCTTCATCTCAAGGTCTATTGCACCGTACTTGCATGCCTCCACACACTTGCCGCACTCCTTACCCTTGCAGACTGAAGCATCTATCACATATCTCATGGGGAAGGAAAGATCATGGGGAAGGTATATTGCCTTTGTAGTATCCATACCGAAGTTGAATTCATTCGGTCTCTCTACAGGGCAGGCATCTACACAGGCACCGCAGGCAGTGCACTTCTCGTTAACATAGCGGGCCTTCTGCTTCACTCTTGCCTTGAAGGCACCGGCAGAGCCGGATATATCCTCAACCTCGGCAAGAGTATAGAAGCTGATTGCAGGGTTTTCCTTTATCCGCCGGAAGTTAAGTTCCAGACCGCAGTAAGGCGGGCAGAGTTTCGGGAAATACCTGTAGAGCTGGGCCACCCTGCCCCCAAGGTAGGGGTTCCTCTCCACGATGACCGCCTTCGTCCCCGCTTCTGCAGTCTCGAGGGCAGCGGTAATCCCGCTTATCCCTCCTCCTACTACAAGAACCGTTTTGTCAGGGGCTATAGCCATTTATATCCTCCTTCATCAAAGTTGTTCCTACCTTAAAAAGCCTGCCACTCTGAATCTGTCTCAATCAGGAAATTGAACCAGCCCCAGAATGACAGGAACAATGCAAAAAAATTTATCTGGGAGGAAGGGCATCAGCCCTTCCTCCCAGAACGGTCAAGATTTAGTCGACAATCTGCTTGTA
>WFTX01000040.1 GCA_015485235.1 Nitrospirota bacterium
GACTAATACACCAATACACCAATACACCAATACACCAATATACCACTTATTATGGAGGCTTTGAATGTCTAATGCCGTTGATCTCGATATCGGGAAGTTTCTCGACCAGTTGTACGATGTTTACAGGGAGATCGATGCGGCCTATGCTGAGGCTGCTGAATACTACGGGTTTTCCTGTGAGGGTTGCGAGCAGAACTGTTGCGATACGGTCTTTTACCACTACACACTGATTGAGTTTTTCGGGCTCCTGGACGGATTTGACGCCCTCCCCGAGGATATCCAGGCCAGAAGCCTCCAGAGGGCCCGGGAGTATGTGAAGGAACTGAACAGGTTCAGGGGGAAGGAACAGAATGTCAAGATCCTCTGTCCCCTGAACTACGACGGCCTCTGCTCTGTCTATGAGCACCGTCCCCTGATCTGCAGAATCCACGGCCTTCCGGGGTCTTTCAGGCATCCCGCCAAGGGAATAAAGACCTTCTCCGGATGCAAGAGGTTTGAAGAAACCAACAAGATGGAAAAGACAAAGGTTATTGAAAGGACGGCCTTCTATACCCGGATTGCGACCCTTGAAAGCCAGGTCCGGAGAGAGATGGACTACCTGATGAAGTTTCAGAAGACCATAGCCGAGATGCTCCTTGACAGGAATCTTGTTTGATTCCTGATCCCGCATAAAACATGATAGACGGAGAGGGGAAAGGTTAAGAAAAAAGCGTATAGCGTGAAGCGGGTAGAGTGGCAAAAGGCGAGAAATGTTAAACGCGAGAAAGGCAATGACTAATACACCAATATACCAATAACCAATAACCAATTACCAATTACCGGCGAAGCCATGTACATAGAAATATCCAGATACACTGATCGCCTTAAGGATGTCTATGAAAGGCTTGATTCCGCCTATGATGAACTTGCCCTGAAGTATGACGGGTTTTCCTGCAATGGCTGTGAGAAGGTATGCTGCGACAGGGTCTTTATTCATTTCACCCTGATAGAGCACTTCCATCTCCTTGAGGGCTTCAGAAAGCTTTCTCCTGAGAAGCGTGAATCGGTTCTTGAAAGAGCCGAAGAATACAACAGGGGGTTTTCGGAAACAGCCCACCCTGAGGAAAACTTCAGGATGCTCTGTCCCCTCTGTGAGGAGAACCGGTGTATCCTCTATCCCTACCGTCCCCTTCTCTGCAGGGTTTACGGCCTTCCCGGTGTTCTCAGGAAGCAGACCGGTGAGCCTCTCGGATTCCCGGGATGCTGGCGGTTTCAGGACCTCCACGGTGAGGTGAGTGAGCCGCTGGACAGAACCGCCTTTTTCAGTGAGGTTGCCGGGATAGAGAAGGAACTGAGGGAGAAACTCACCTATTTCCAGCGATACAGAAAGACGGTCGCCCAGATGATCCTTGATGAAAAGAGAAAGGACGGGCTTATAATGAGGACCTACGACTTTTTTGAGGGATATTGATGAACAGGCTCGCCAACGAGCGAAGCCCCTACCTGCTCCAGCATGCCTCTAACCCTGTGGACTGGTATCCATGGTCCGAGGAGGCCTTCCAGGCTGCCAGGAAGGAAGACAAGCCGATATTTCTCTCCATAGGTTACTCCACCTGTCACTGGTGTCATGTGATGGAGAAGGAGTCATTCGAGGATGAAGAGGTGGCAGAGCTCCTGAACCGGTACTTTGTCTCCATCAAGGTGGACAGGGAGGAACGGCCTGATATCGACAGCTTCTACATGACGGTCTGCCAGGCCATGACAGGCCGGGGCGGCTGGCCCCTTACCATCTTCATGACGCCTGAGAAGGAACCCTTTCTGGCTGCAACATACATACCCAGGGAGAGCCGTCATGGGATGAAAGGGCTCAGGGAGTTGATTCCCCTGATCGGCAGGATCTGGGAAGAGAGACGGGAAGACCTGCTCAGGGAGGCAGGGAGAATTACAGAAACCATCCGGGGATATTATGAGGAACCGGAAAGAGGTAGCCTGCCCGATGGGATTCTTGATGCCGGGGTTGAGTCGCTTATCAGGATTTACGATCCCGAATACGGGGGCTTTGGGCAGGGGCCGAAATTCCCGCTCCCCCATAACCATCTCTTCCTGTTAAGGAGATGGTACCGTACCAGGAGGAACGGCTTGCTTGAAATGGTTCTTCGCTCGGTCAGGGGGATGCTTTACGGCGGGGTTCACGACCATATTGGAGGAGGCTTCCACAGGTATTCCACGGACCGGGAATGGCTCCTTCCCCACTTCGAGAAGATGCTCTATGACCAGGCCCTGTTTCTCCACCTCTTTGCTGATCTCTATCAGATAACCGCAGACAGAGAGTTCCTTGATACAATCCATGAGATGGTGGAGTTCATTGCAAGGGATTTTATCTCTCCCCGGGGAGGCTTCTACTCGGCCTGGGATGCTGACAGTGAGGGAGAGGAGGGAAGGTTTTACACCTGGACCAAGAGAGAGGTAAAAGATGCCCTGGGGGAGAGGGAGGGAGAGCTCTTCAGCCGGATCTTTCATCTGGAAGACGAAGGGAACTACCGGGATGAAGGCACCGGCCGGTATTCTGGAAGAAATATCCTCTATACCGGTGGCTCAATCAGGGATATCTCCGAAAGGCTCGGGATTGAGACAATAGAAATGGAAAACTATCTCAAAAAATGGCGGGAGGTCATATTCAGAAGGAGGGAGGAAAGGGTCAAGCCCTTCCTTGACGACAAGATCCTTACAGACTGGAACGGTCTCATGATCGGGGCACTGGCAAGGGTACATCAGGTGACCGGCCTGACAGATGCCCTCTTATATGCCCGGAAGGCATGGGAGTTTCTCGAAAAGGAGATGCTTCGGGATAAAGGTCTCATCTTTCACCGGTGGCGGGAGGGCAGGGCGGAGATAGAGGGATTTCTTGACGATTATGCCTTTCTCTGCCACGGGCTCATTGAACTCTATCTTGCCACCGGCGAGCCGGGGTTCCTCTCGGAGGCTCTCAGTCTCGGGAAAACAATAACAGAGAGATTCAGGAGACCAGACGGTGGTTACTACATGAGTCCACCGTCTATGGACCTCCCTGTCAGGACTTCCGAGTATCATGATGGAGCACTGCCTTCGGGAAACTCTGTGGCCCTTAATAATATGGTCCGTCTTGGATACCTTGCCGGGGATGAGGCCCTTCTGGATCAGGCTGGGGAGGATATTGAATCCCTTGGAGGTCTGATCGCTGAAAACCCCTCTTCCTGCAGCTTCCTCCTCCTTGCAGTGGATACTCTCCGTTATGCCCCGGCATCCGTGGTTATCTGCCTGACCGGCAAGGCTGGAGCGGATGAGCCCTTCCTGGAGTGGATCCAGCGGAACTACCTCCCGGACCTGATTGTACACCGGAAGACGCCCGGGAGTGCAGAGACCCTTGCAAGGATCCTTCCCCATACCTCCTCAATGAAGCCTGCCGCTGACACCCCGAGAGCCTATCTATGTAAAGGGCATACCTGCAGTCCACCCGTGACCGGGCCTCAAGATCTCTGCAGGCTTTTGCAGGCCTGAACATTTTCTGATACTTTGGTTTACATACCCGGCAATAATATTTTTTGATAGGGGTATAAAAATTTTTTCTGTTTTTGTGATATAATACTTGCTATGGCAATGGATGATCACAAGCTCAGGGTCTTTTGTACGGTTGCGGAGACGAAGAGTTTCTCCAAGGCCTCGGAGATAATCCATCTCACCCAGCCTGCCGTCAGCCTTCAGATACAGGCCCTTGAGGAGTTGTATGAGACGAAGCTCTTTGACCGGTCCAGCAGCACCGTTACCCTCACCCCCGCTGGTGAGGTGCTCTATAAGTATGCGAAACACATACTATCTCTATACTCATCAGCAGAGAAGGAGATAGGGGAACTGACTGGCCTCGTTAAGGGCAGTGTATCCATAGGCGCCAGCACTACCATCGGAAACTATCTCCTTCCACAGGTAATCCCCGATTTCAGAAAAACGAGGCAGAAGATAAAGATAAACCTGCGCGTTGGAAATACAAAGAGGGTGGTGGAACTCCTTAATGCCGGGAATATTGATTTCGGTCTTGTAGAAGGTGAACTCTCCCGTCAGAAGATCGCCGTTGAGAAGCTGATTGATGATGAACTCTGTCTTGCCGTTCCTCCCCAGCATCCCTGGGCGAGGAAGAAGGAGATCTCCATATTCGATATAACAAAGGAACCCTTCATCTTGAGGGAGGAAGGCTCGGGGACCCGTCAGGTGATAGAGAAGTATTTCGAGAAACACGGTATAGCAATCCAGAACATGAAGATCACCCTGATCCTGGGAAGCACTGAGTCTATAAAGCACGCCGTTGAGAGGGGGATGGGGATATCCATCTTCTCGAAGTGGGCGGCCCTGAACGAGGTGAAATTCGGGACACTTAAGCTCCTGAGTTTCAAGGAAGAGAAGATGATGAGGCAGTTCAGCCTGATAACAACGAAGTACACCGTCCTGTCCCATCCTGCCGACGATTTCATGAGTTACCTCAAGACCTACAAGTACGGAAAGATCCTGAAGGTCTGAGTTCAGGCCACCTTCAACATACCTGAACCTTCCCTTACTTCCCCGACAATTGCAAGATAATCCGTATTTTCCCTGAACACGGTGAGCCCCTCTTCCGGCAGTGCTATGAGAAGGCCGCCCGATGTCTGGGGGTCTGCAAGAATGAGAAGGTCCAGTTCATCAAGGTCCGAGACAAGGGAGCCAGAAGCCTGCAGGTGGTCGAGGTTTGCATGGGCTCCTGCCGGGATAATACCCCTTTCGGCCATCTCACGGACACGATTCATGAAGGGGATGTCATCCATCCTGAATACAAAATCCACTGAGGTTCCCCTTGCCATGTTGTAAGCATGACCGAGGAGCCCGAAACCGGTTATATCCGTAGCAGCATGGGCACCGCCAATGACAGCGGCCCTGGAGGCCTCACTGTTAAGCGTGAGCATCCATTGAACAGCCTCTTCCAGATCCCTGTCCTCAAGCCTGCCTCCCTTAAGGGCAGTGGTGAGTATCCCCGTCCCAAGGGGTTTTGTTATCAGGAGGAGGTCTCCAGCTCTGGCGCCATCCTTTCTGAGTATCTCCTCCAGTTTTACAGTGCCCGTTACTGAGAGGCCGAACCTGAGTTCCGGATCATCAAAACTATGCCCTCCCATGAGCCTTACAGAGGCCCTGTTCATGGCACTTACCGCCCCTTCCAGTATCTTCCTGACAGCATCCTTCTCTATCTCGCAAGCCGGGAACCCGACAATGGCAAGGGCCGTCAGTGGTGTACCGCCCATTGCGTATATGTCGCTCAATGAGTTTATTGCAGCAATCGCTCCGAACAGAAACGGATCGTTTACAACAGGGGTGATCACATCAACGGTCTCGACGATGTTAGTCCTGTCGTCGAGCCTGAACACACCGGCATCATCACCAGGCGGGACGATAACGCCCGAGGAGTTCCCTGTTTCTATTCCTGAAATTATACTTTCCAGGTCCGCCGGACCCAGCTTGCCGGCTCAGCCGGCAGCCTTTGCCTTCTCTGTCAGCCTGTAATCCATAGTTATATCTTACCCAAAGTTTACTTCAAAAATCCCCCTCTGGTACTGAAAAAAAATAAATCCTGAATCCAAAATCCAAAACTATGGAACACTGATTAACGCTGAAACAGACGGATCTGCACAGATAAAACAAATCCTAATTTCTAATTCCTAAATCCTAAACAAATTCCAATATCTAAATTCAAAACTTATGGAACGCAGATTAACACTGAAACAGACAGACTTACACAGATTAAAACTCTAAACAATTTCAAAACTACGCCCTACCCGCTATACGCTTTTTTCTTGACCTTAACCTCAACCTCAACCTCAACCTTAACCTCAACCTTGGCCTTGACCTTAACCTTAACCTTCAGTATGATAGATGCACCATGTACGTATACTTGAATGGAGAGATTCTTCCTGAGCAAGATGCGAGGATTCCGGTGACCGACAGGGGGTTTCTGCTTGGTGACGGAGTTTTTGAGACGATGCGGGTATATGACGGGCATGTCTTCAGGATGAAGCGGCATATTGAGAGGCTCTTTCAAGGCTGTGAGAGGCTGGGGATTCTCCCTGATATGGAGGAGGGACAGATAGGAGATTCCGTTATCCGGCTCCTTCAAAAAAACGGCCTTGACAGAGGTGATGCCATTATTCGGGTTACGGTAAGCAGGGGAAGCGGTGGCAGGGGGATTGATACAAAAGGGGCCGGCTCTCCGACGGTCCTGATAACCTCCAGTTCCTATACCCCTCTTCCTGAAGAGGCATACCTCCAGGGGGTGAGGGCGGTCCTGTCCAAGAGCCCAATCTCTTTCAGGGGGCCCAGGGACGGGGAGATCAAACCGATCAGTTTCCTCCCATACATACTCCAGCGGCTCGATCATGGAGGTGAGGGCATTTTCGAGGTAATCATGCAGAATCACGAAGGATATATCACCGAGGGGACTGCAAGCAACATCTTTTTTGTAAAAGAAGGGATCCTCCATACCCCATCCCCGGAGACAGGGCTTCTGAAGGGGGTGACAAGGGAGGTCGTGATGGAGATAGCCACAAAAGAGGGAATCCCGGTAAGAGAAGGACTTTACAGACCTGAAGACCTCCTCGGGGCCCGGGAGGCCTTCATAACTAACAGCATTATCGAGGTTATGCCCCTTTCGTCTGTGGATGACAGGGTACTGGAAATCGGGACTGTCTCCCGAAAAATAAGAAGACTTTACCAGAATGTTGCTAAGACATAAGGTCCGGCAGGTGGCATTCCCTCACGGATCTTCCAGCGCAATATGGTGTAATTCCGGGGGTGTGCTCTGGAATTTTTCATTATGAAGCGCCGCTCGTGTCTGAGTAGAAGAAGTCTGTTATGGACGGCGCCTTAACAGGCCTGATCAGTTGTATAAATGGTTTTTGAGTAGAGAAGGCCGTTCGGTTTCCGCCGGGCCGACACAGGGATGCGCTTACATGAAGCATCAGGTGTTGATAATGAAAAATTCAGAGCACACCCCCGGATACAAGACAGGGTGAGAAACCTCCGTGAGTGTAAGCCCCCTGACTGTTTATGCGATGTTTAAGTTTACAGGAGGAAAGTTGATGATGAAAGACCCTCAAATCGTGGCAGGTGCAATAGAGCACACCCTTCTCAGGCCTGATGCAGGGGAGAATGATCTTGAGAGACTCTGTGAGGAGGCGATTCAGTACGGCTTCCATGCCGTCTGTGTGAACCCTTCAAGGGTGGGTTTTGTCAGGGAATATCTTATTAACAGTCCTGTCAGAGTCTGCACGGTGGTTGGCTTTCCCCTTGGTGCTACGCTCACGGAAGTGAAGGTGTTTGAGGCTATGAGGGCTGTTGAGAAAGGGGCAGACGAGATTGACATGGTGATGAATGTAGGGCTTGCAAAGGAGGGGAGATGGAATCTGCTCAGGGACGAGATCCGGGCTGTGGCGCTGGCAATACCAGGTGTCGTCCTCAAGGTGATAATAGAGACAGGGCTCCTTGACCAGGAAGAGATTATTACCTCTTCAAGGGTTGTTGAGGAGGGAGGAGCCGGTTTTGTGAAGACTTCTACCGGTTATGGCCCCAGGGGGGCAACGCTTAGTGATATCCAGGCGATAAAAGAGGCTGTATCAGACCGTATGGGGATCAAGGCATCTGGTGGGATCAGAGCACTTAATGAGGTGCTATCCTTTCTTGAAGCAGGGGCAAGCAGGATAGGCACAAGTGCAGGTGTGAAGATTATGGAGGAACTCAGAGGGGCATCCTGAAATAGACGATGACCATTCCAATGCTTGAGATTACCGGAACTGACCACCCCGCAACAACCGGAGGAAGCACCCCTGAGTAGCCGAAAGAGAGTGAAAGCGTGAATATGAACCAGTAGGCTATGCTTATGAGGACGCCAAGTCCTGCACTCAGGATCCCCCTGCCGTGCCTGCTCCGGAGGGAGAGTACTATACCTGTTATCATCATGAAGAGTACCGTAATGGGATAGGCGTAGCGGGAATGAATATCAACAAGCAGTTTCCTGTTCTGATAGCCCATGGCCTGGAGCTTCCGGTAGTATTTGTATAGATCACCTGCTCCCATTTCATATATTCCCGGTCCTCCGTCTTTCAGTCTCAGAGGTTTTTCGAATTCCTGGAGGTAAAATTCAGTCTTTGAGTATACCATCTTCCTTGTAAGATCGTAGATCCTTGCGGACTCCAACATCAGACCGTTCCCGGACCATCTTCCGTTCTCTGCCTCTATCCTCTTTGAAAGTCTTCCATCCTTCATGAAGAAGACCGAGACCCCGAGTATCCGGTCTCCTTCTGGCGGGATACCTTTTGCATGGAGTATCCTCCCGCCCTTCGCCCGGAGCCATAGATCGCCATGTCTTAGCGAAAACCCACCTTTCATCTCCCTGTGGGAATCTATAATGCTCTCAGACCTTTGCATGAACACGGGGCTGACAGTTTCCGAGATCAGAAAATTAACGGGTACAAGAAGAAGTGCTGTAAGGAGAAAGGGGAGAAAGAATCCCCTCAGGTTCTTGCCTGCCGCCTTGATCACAGTCAGTTCATTTCTCCTTGACGCGAGGCTGAGGACAAGTATGGACGAGATGAGGGTGGCCATGGGGAGAAGATATGAAAAGAACTGGGGGAACCGGCCCACCCCCACTGCTAACAGCTCACCTGTTTTCAGACCGAGGGGGAGGAGTTCATCCATCCTTTCGACAAGAGAGACCAGTGAGAAGAGTCCGGAAAGTGCAAAAGTGATGGTGAAGAGCATGAATAGAAAATCTCTGAGATAGAGCCGCTGGAGGGTCTTCATCTCGTCCTCCTGTATATGTATATGGAGAGTGCGCTCAGGAGCAGGAAGGGCAGCCAGCTGAAGGAATGATGGACCCTGCCGGTCTTGACCATATTTTCTGCATAGATCATGAAAATGTAATATATTGCGAAGATCAGTATGCCCGTTACAAAGCCCCCCGTTCTTCCCGTCCTGCCTGAGAGCAGGGAGAGCCCTGGTGCAAGAAGGGCGATTGCAATTATCAAAAAGGGATAACTGAACCTTCTGTGAAACTCGATCATGTAATCCGGCCTCTGCCCGGGATCCTGGCCGGCCCGTTTCAGAAGCTCTGTTGGTGTCATCTCGACCTTCCTCTCTCCAAGGAGTTCCCTTCCTAAAATGATATCCATCTCATAGGTCCCGAACTCTATCGCTGTGCTCTCCCCGCCTTTGACCAGATGAAGTATGCCGTTCATTATCTTGAGATGGATTCCGTTCTGCACGGGGGTGATTCTCCCGCTTTTCGCAGTTATCACCTTTTCGTCTGGGAACCTGGAGTCATGGATAAAGATATCCTTGATGTCGCCATTGCTGTCCCTTCCCCCGGCAAGAACAACCATGTTGTCAATAAGGGTGAAGAAAACGCCGGGCTCAATAGCGGTCATGACCCTCTCCTTCAGAAGGCCGTTCACCCGGCTACGGAGCGTTCTCATTGCCAGGGGCATAAGAGTGGTACTTATTGACAGAGTGACAACCAGCAGCACGAGGGAGAGGAAGATTACCGGTCTCGAGATCCTGGGCAATGATGCCCCTGTGGTCCTCATCACGATTAGTTCGTTGTCCATTCCGAGACGGCCGAAAGTCAGGAGCACGGAAAGGAGAAAGGCCATGGGGATGGTCAGCATCAGTAACTGGGGCTGGACCAGCAGGATTATCTCTGCCATCCTGGTAAATGAAGTCCCGATGCCGGAGAGGAGACGGCTCAGGCGGAGGATCTTCTCCATCATCAGGAAGAGGTTCAGTCCAACGAGGGAAATAAGAAAGTTAAGGAGGAGCTCCTTTGTGATATAGCGGTAAATTATCATGAGAGTTATTTTAACCTACCTTTATTATTTTAAGCGTATATCCAGCTCAACCCATAACACTTCTCGATTTTGCTCATCCCAAATTCTTGACACTGTCAGCCAGACAGTCACAAAAAAACATATAAACAGGATCTGTGCAGAACAGATGCAATTAGCACAGGAGTTTCCCCAGAAATAAGAGGCAGAGTGAAGCAACAAATTGATAAATAAGCAGAAGTAAGGATGTATAAGTAGTGCTGTAATTTTTTAAGGTAAACAGGAGTTTCTCCAGGAAAAGGAAGAGGAAATGTTCCGGGCAGGCCTCTTAATCAGTCCTTATCAAAGCGCTGATGGTGATGAGTAGAGGGAGTTTGTTGTGGATCGGCGCCATAAGGGAGTCTGTTTTTGCAC
>WFTX01000041.1 GCA_015485235.1 Nitrospirota bacterium
ATGAGGGATCTTGATGTGATATATTCAAACACTTCAAAGGTCTCGGGGATTGTCCAGAACCTTCTCATATTCTCGAGACACCATCCTGTAAAGTTTGATTCTGCAGACCTGAAACCACTGCTGGACAGGGTGATATACATGCTTGATGATGAGCTCAGGAAGAGTGGATGTGTTGTCCACCTGCAGCTTGACGACAACTTGCAGACCCTTTACTGCGATAAAGAGAGGATTGAACACGTGTTCAGTAATATCATTACTAACGCTGTTGATGCTATGCCGGAAGGCGGGAATATATATATATCTTCCCGTCCCTCAGAGGACAGGGGTGGGTATCTCGAGATATCAATAAGGGACGAGGGGACAGGCATACCTGAGGAGCATATGCACAGGATATTTGACCCCTTCTTTACTACAAAGAGCCTTGGTAAGGGAACAGGGCTTGGGTTGAGTATTTGCTACGGCATTGTTAAGGCCCATAAAGGTGAGATCAGGATCCAGAGTGCATCCGGGGAGGGAAGCACATTTACCCTGCTGCTTCCCTGTAGCAGTGAGGCTATAAAACGATGAAAACTCCAAAGGTGCTTGTGATTGAAGATGACATACAGATGCTTGAGAACTACTCAAGGATGCTGAAGAGGTTCGGGTATGAGTGTCTTCTTGAGACAACCGCCGAGAGTGCCCTCAAGGATCTTGAGACTTCGATGCCTGACATAGTTCTTACAGACCTCAGAATGCCGGGTAGCAGTGGGTTCGATGTTATCTCTGCTGTGAAACAATCCAACCCTGATGTGCCGGTGGTCTTGATAACAGCCTATGCAGATATCCCCACTGCGGTAGAGGCTATGAAGAAGGGGGCCTATGATGTCATAGCAAAACCCTTCACCTCTGAACAACTGGAGATAGTCCTTGAAAGGGCCCTCAGACAAAAGCTCCTGAAGGATGAAAACAGAAGGCTGAGAGAACGACTGAAGGAGACCACATCCGCAGAGCTTATTGGCAAGGGGCCTGCCATGAGGGAGGTGCTGGGGCTCATAGAACGGATAAGTCAGACCGAGGCCAATGTGCTCATAACCGGGGAAAGCGGTACAGGGAAGGAAATGGTTGCCAGGCTGATACATCAAAAGAGTCCGAGGGCCGATAAGCCCTTCATACCGGTAGACTGTGCAGCCATACCCGAGAACCTTATTGAGAGCGAACTCTTCGGGTACGAGAAGGGAGCCTTTACTGGTGCCACAACCGGCAGGGAGGGACTCTTTGAGGCCGCAAGTAAGGGGACTGTATTCCTTGATGAGGTGGGGGAACTCCCTCTGCTTCTGCAGTCGAAACTGCTGAGGGTGCTGCAGGAACGGAAGGTGAGGCGCCTGGGAAGCACAAGGTTCATAACGCTGGATGTAAGGATCATTTCTGCAACCAACAGAGAGCTCAGCCGGTCAGTCTCAGAGGGGCTTTTCAGGGAGGACCTCTACTATCGTCTGAATGTAATCAATATACATCTGCCGCCATTACGGGAACGGCGGGAGGACATACCTGTTCTGGCGTTGCATTTTCTGAAGCAATACTCAGCAGCATACGAAAAGGATATCAGAGGCATATCAGCAGATGTGATGGAAATGCTTGAAGGATACAGATGGCCCGGCAATGTCAGGGAACTCCAGAACCTTATCGAACGGGCTGTTATCCTCTGTAATGGTGATGATCTTACAATTCATGACATGCCGAGTGAATTTCTTGCCAAAGGGAAGGGGACGTTTTCCGAGCTCACTACATACCAGAGAGCTAAAGAGACCTTTGAGAAGCAATACCTCCAGAATCTTATAAAGAGTGTTTCCGGAAATATCTCAAAGGCTGCCAGAGTGGCAGGCCTCAACAGGAGAACAATCTACAGACTGCTTGAAAAACACAACCTGGGGAAAGAGAGATAATGTGGCATCTATGCCACATATGACACAAGCGCCTCAGCCAAAGTAACCCTCCTTTTTAAAAGTGCTTTTTCAGACAGAATGAATTTGAGTGTGGCGTAGCTGTCTCACTACTGAAATGTTCTCAAACCAGAATGTCCTTTATTTTCAAGACCTTCCAGTCAAGGCATAAAATTTGATTAAGAATTCCCTAACGGGGAGGAACCGGGAAGTGGATATTACTGCTCAACTAAGAAACCTCTACTGTCTGAACCTGTTAGAGGAAGAAAGCCTGCTGAGAATAGCAGAGGTCGCCCGAAAAAGGGTTCTCTTCAGGGAAGAGGCCCTTTTTGAGGAGGGTGAAGAGGTGGGCTATCTCTATATGGTATGCAGTGGAAGCATAAAGCTGTTCAAGGTCTCGCCTGAGGGGAGAGAGCTGATAATAAGGGTTGTCAATGCTGGCGACCTCTTCGGGTGTGAATCACTCTTCCATGAAGACAGGTATCTGATGAGTGCGGTAGCCCTGGAAGAATCCGAGGTAATAAGAATGCCTGCTGAGAGGTTCAAGGAAGTGTTTATCTCCGAGAGCGGACCGGCAGGGCTCAGGCTGCTGGAAAGTCTTTCCACCTGTATTCAGCAACTGGTCGGACTCATTGACAATCTTGCCTTCAAGGATGTGGAACTGAGGATACTGGATAAGCTCTACGAGTTCACCAGCCATGCACCTCTTTCTGATACAGTAACACTCCGCCTTACCCATCAGGACATTGCATCCCTCGTCGGGACTGTCAGGGAGGTTGTTTCCAGGACCATGTCGAAACTGAAGAGCAAGGGGGTTGTGGTGGAGAGCACTGTAAGGGGGTTCAGGGTTGACAGGGCAAGGCTTGCAGAGTTGCTTGAGCAGAGATACTCCTATATGAAGACCGAGACAGCACCCAAAGTTTACGATAGAAGATATCAGTGTTAAAAGCGTACCTTCCCGTCACAACTGGCCTGTACTGCAGAACATAGACATTTCCTTTTTCAGAGCAGACCTGTATCGAGTATCTCTAAAGAATCCGTGGATTACAGCAGGAGTCTTCATTACAGATGGTAAGAGGCTGCATTTAGCCTCTGAACCTTATTTTAAGAATTATTTCCCAGTTGTAACTTAAGTTACTGTAACCCGCGACATCTTTGAGTAAATTTATAAAGGAGCATGGACTGCGTGAAAAACTCTTCAGGGGAGGTGAGGGTTTGATGAGACTGATTTTTTATGGAACCAAAGGAAGTTTTGAAATCTGTGATCCTGCAAGACTCTAAGAATAAGGAGGACCAAAATGGAAGGACAAAAGAAGAAGTTTAGTTATGCAGTTTTTGTTATAGGTCTGGTGACGCTCTTTTCCCTGTCCATGTATGTCCCGGCATATGGTGAGGATGATGACAGCAAGGTTATAGAGATGGGCAAGAAGGTATACAACAGCCGGTGTGTCATATGTCACGGTCCAAAGGGTGATGGTAAGGGGCTGGTTGGTATTATTCACAGGGTCCAGAGAAAGGGTGTTGTCCAGAACATCTATCCCAGAGACTTTACTGTCGGGGTTTTCAAGTTCAGAACCACACCTACCGGCTGTCTGCCAACTGATCAGGATATCCTGAAGGTTGTTACCGATGGCATCCCAAGGGCCTACATGCCCTCCCATACTGATCTGCCTCTTGAACAAAGAAAGGCCGTGATCGAATACATAAAGACATTTTCTCCAAGATGGGAGGAGGAAGAAGCCTGTGATCCCATCCCTGTCAATAAACCGGAGTGGGTCGGTTGTCCCGAGTCTGTAGCAAAGGGGAAGGAATTATGGCAGAAGATGAAGTGCTGGGAATGTCATGGTGAAGAAGGACGGGGCGACGGGCCAAAGGCATTCAAGTTGAAGGACGACTGGGGTGACCCGATCCTTCCCTTTGATTTCACAACAGGCGCAACCAAGATGGGCTTTGCCCCCGAGAATGTATTCACCGCCTATACCACCGGACTTGACGGAACAGGCATGCCTTCCTATCAGGATTCCATGAGTGAGGAACAAAGATGGCATCTCGTATCCTATACGCTGAAACTCATGAACAGGCTTGATGATGTTCAGAAAACGTGTAAATAAAAGGAATTCAAAATTTCTTTACAGGAGGTTTGAAAATGTCTGAAGAGAGCAGGTCTGATAAGAAAGGCTTTAAGAGAAGGGACTTTTTGAAGATTGCAACTGTAGGTGTGGCTACAGGTACGGGACTCTTTATTTCCAAGGAAACGATCCTTGCGACCTCGAAGGACAGAAAAAGGAAGGGACATCAGAGCAATGAGGTGAAGCCTGGAGAACTGGATGCCTACTATGGCTTCTGGTCCGGTGGACATTCCGGAGAGGTAAGGATTATCGGCGTGCCCTCGATGAGGGAGATAAAGAGGATACCTGTATTCAACATGGACGTAGCCACAGGCTGGGGAATAACAAACGAAAGCAAAAAGCTTCTGAAGGGACGGTACACAGGGGATACACACCATGTTCATGGGTCCTACAAGAACGGGACATACGATGGGCGGTATCTCTTTGTCAACGACAAACTTAACAACAGGGTCGCCAGGATCAGGATAGACTACATGGAAGTGGATGCCATCGTCGAGATACCCAATGTCCAGGGTACACACGGAATCTTCCCTCAGAGATATCCCAAGACAGAATGGCTGGTCGCGAATTCCGAGTTTCAGGTTCCTGTCCCGAATGATGAGACAAACGCCGGAGCCTTCGGTAAACCTAAGGAGTATTATGGTCTTCACACCATAATTGATACAGAAAGGATGAGCATAGTATGTCAGGTCATGGTGGATGAGAACATGGACCTTGCAGCCACTGATTACAAGGGCAAGTACTCCATGACCACCTCCTATAATACTGAGAAGGGAGTAACAATCTCCGAGATGCTGTCTGCAGACTATGACTATATGCTCATATTCAACTGGAGCAGGATAAGGGAGGCCCTCAGGAAGGGCAAGTACAAATGGATCAGTGGTGTGAAGGTTATTGACGGCAGGAAGGGACGTTCAGACATAGTGCTGAGGATACCCGTTCCCAAAAACCCCCACGGCGTTAATATCTCACCTGACGGTAAATATGCCATCTGCTCCGGGAAGGTATCCCCCACATGTACGGTGGTGGACCTCGACCTTGTTGACAAGGCATTTGAAGGCAGGATCAAACCCGAGGAATGCATTGTGGCACAGCCAGAGATAGGCCTTGGACCGCTACACACCACCTTTGACGGCAGGGGTAATGCCTATACATCGGTCTTTATTGACAGCACCAATGTGAAGTGGAATATCCAGAAGGCGATAGAGGCGGAGAAGAAAGGTCCTGAGGAGAAGAAAAAGAAGGAGTACATAATTGACGTCCTTGATGTCCATTACCAGGTGGGTCACATAATGGCATCAATGGCGGAAACCAAGGAGGCCGATGGCAAGTGGCTTGTCTCCCTGAACAAATTCTCAAAGGACAGGTTCCTTAATGCCGGGCCCTACAAGGTGGAAAACGACCAGCTTGTTGACATAAGCGGCAGGAAGCTCAGGCTGGTACATGACAGCCCCGCCTATGCAGAGCCCCATGACTGTATCATTGTCAGGAGAGACATTATAGAACCCCGGGTCAAAGACCGGTATAACATGTTCGAGCATCCCCTGGCAGTGGTAAAGAGTGGAATTGAGAGACAGGGCAAGAAGGTAACCATCAGGATGACCTCCAATGCTCCTGTATATGGAATACAGGAGGCAAGGGTGAAGAAGGGTGACAGGATCACCCTCATTGTTACCAACCACGACGAAATATCTGATCTCTCACACGGGGTGGCCATCTCCAACTACAATATAAACTTTGTTATTGCACCGTTTCAGACAAGATCTGTGACCTTTACTGCAGACAATCCAGGCGTCTTCTGGGTATATTGCACCAACTTCTGCCATGCCCTGCACCTGGAGATGAGGATGAGGATCATCGTAGAACCGTAACGTGAAATTCCAGGGAGGGTTATATTCCCTCCCTGGAAGATCCGGAAGTCAGGAGTGAAAAATATGAGAAAACTGTCGTTCTTCTTGGTTCTTCTTTTCTCCGTTACTTCACTGGCATATGCGCAATGGGAATTCTTTGAACACAGGTACAAATACAAGCTCTCAGATGTGCTTGAGGCAGACAGGTTCATAAAAAAGGATCTTTACTGGGAAGGGTATCGTAACGGGAAGATAGTGGGCTATGTCTTCCTCTCAAAGCAGTTGACAGCCGATCTGGTAGGTTACTCGGGGAAACACATGGAGACGCTGGTGGGGATGGACACAGATGGCAGGATTACCGGTGTCAAGGTGATCTATCACTCCGAACCCATAGTATTGATCGGTCTTAAGGAAGACAATTACAAGCGGTTCATAAAGCAGTATTCCGGCAAGAGCATAAAGAGTCCCTTGAAGATCGGCAAGGATATAGCCATGGACGCAATAACTGGTGCAACCGTTACTGCAGTAGTACAAAACGCCATAATCACCGGCAGTGCCAGAAAGATAGCCTCAAAGGTAGGTATCCTGGAGGCTCAAGGAGCAAGAAAGAAGAGGGGGCTGAGTACCAGATACGTTCCTATGACCTGGAAAGAACTCCTGCGTGAAGGTGCTGTCAAGAACCTTAGGATAACAAACAGTGATCTCGGGTTGAAGGGTGATGACATATACCTTGACCTTTATTTCGGACTCGCCGTATCCCCGTCCATAGGGAGAAACGTCCTTGGTGAGAAGGCCTACAGTGACCTGATGGGAAGAATGAAAGAGGGAGAATCTGCAATATTCGTATTTGGCAGAGGCAAGGGTTCCTTCAAGGGGTCGGGATATGCACGAGGTGGCATCTTTGACAGATTCAATATAGAACAGAACAACAAGGTCTTTGTCTTCAAGGATAAAGACTACAGGATAATGACAGAGATTGCAGCAGAAGGCTCACCCGATATCAAGGAAGGCGGGATCTTTATTGTAAGGGGCAAGGAGTTTGATCCTGCTTCAGCTTTCAGATTCACTCTCACCCTGCCAGTCAGAATAGGGGCCAAAAAGATCTTCCGATCCTTCACTGTAGAATACGTACTGCCGGAGAGGTTCCTGGAGAGACGATGAGCAAATCCCTCTGGATACAGATATGGCAGATGAAGGCACCCCATGTAGTGGCCTTTGGTGTATTTCTGCTTGCAATAACACTTCTCGTCCTGCTGAAGGACAGGTTCACAAAGAAACGGAATTTATTCAACCTCTTGAGATACAGTATGTTGACAGTGGCCTTCGTTTATGTGGGCTGGGTCCTGAAGGCCCAGCCTACTACCACAAATATAGTCATAATCCTTAACCAGTTGAAGTCCCTGAAATTCCCTTTGGGCCTGTTCCTGATGGAGCCGTTCATTTTCCTCTCCTTTGTTCTGATCTTCCTGACCATTTTTATCTGGGGCAGGGGAGTCTTCTGCGGCTGGCTCTGTCCCTACGGAGCCATGCTTGAACTCCTGAACAAACTCAGACTCAAACTCCTGCCTCGGGTGCATGCAGAGCCTTCTCAGGCACTGCATAAAAAACTGTATTACCTCAAGTACGGCGTCTTTTTCATTATTGCGGCAGTCTCTTTCTATAGTTTTATCCTCTCGGAATATCTGACCGAGGTGGAACCCTTCAGAACCTTTGTGCTCAAGATGAACAGGCAGTGGTACTTTAATGTCTACTTCCTCATGCTTACCCTTGTCTCTATTGTTGTTTACAGGGCATTTTGTAGATACCTCTGCCCGCTGGGTGGTGCACTGGCCCTGCCCGCTCTGCTTCAGGTAGTCCCTGTAGTAAGGCTCAAAAGGTATGAATTATGCGGCACATGCAAGATCTGCGAAAGACAGTGCCCCTACAATGTGATCAGGCCTGACGGGAGTATCAACAGCGCAGAGTGTCTGTACTGTCTGGACTGCCAGTTGAACTACTGGGATGAACGAATCTGTCCAGGACTGAAGAAAAAGAAGAAAGAGGAGAGGAGTATAGCAGGTGAGGTTAATCTCGTTACAGCCGCTGTAGTGTTTGTTATTACCCTTGCCCTTATTCCATCTCTCTCAAGGGCAGAGACACTTGTGGTGGGAGTTAAATATAAAAGCATCTCTGAAGCCCTTGGAGAAGCTGCTCCGGGAGACACAATAAAAGTAATGCCAGGGGTATACCGTGAGAAGCTCATGATCGACAAGCCCGTAAAGCTTAAGGGTGAGAATTATCCCAGGATCACAGCACCGAGCGGCAATATCATTGAGGTGACCGCCTCAGACGTTGTAATAGATGGATTCGAGTTCGGCTATGAGGGGACAGATCTCTCAAGGACTGATACAGTTGTCTATATAAATAAGGGTGCAAGGTCAGTGGTGGTCAGGAACAACAGGATGAAGGGGGTAATATTCGGGATATGGAATGTTGAGGGCCGGGATATATTGATTGAGGACAATATTATTTCAGGGCGTGAGCTGCTGGACAGGGAACAGAGGGGTAATTGCATAAACCTGACAGGCTCCACAAGGGTTCATGTATTAAGAAACAGGCTTGACTACTGCCGTGACGGCATATATATGGAAGTCTGTCATGATTCAGAGGTGGTGGACAACCAGATCAGACACTCCCGATACTCCATACATACCATGTGGGTGGACAGGGGTAAATTCAACAGAAACACTGCCATCGGGAACCTTGTAGGACTGGCCATCATGTATACAAAGCATTCCGAGGTGAAGGGGAACCTGGCTGTGGGCAATCAGACCCATGGCCTGCTTCTAATTCAGGCTGTGAGGACGGAGATCTCCAGCAATACCCTCATCGGCAACACAAAGGGCATATTCCTTTATAACTCCGTATTGAACAGCCTGTCATCCAATTTGATCATGAACAACCAGGTGGGTATCCATAACTGGGGCGGTTCCGAGGATAATAAAGTCCGAGGCAATACAGTTGTCAATAATGAGATTCAGGTGAAGCATGTCTCCAGCAGGGATCAATACTGGGACGGCAACTACTGGAGCGATTATCTGGGCTGGGACATGACAGGAGACGGTATAGGTGATGTTCCCTATGAATCCAACTCAGTGGTTGATCATATACTATGGCGTTACCCCCTGCTGAAGGTGCTTTATACAAGCCCATCCCTGCAGGTGCTCTGGCTGATGGAAAAGCAGCTTCCTGTCCTTGATGTCCCAAAGGTTATTGACAGAAAGCCTTTCATGAAGGCGATTCACTCTGACTGGAAGGTCCTGGCACAGAAGTATCCCTATACACCGGAGAGATACTACGGTGAGATCAAGAAACTCCCCCATCTTCCCGGAGGTGCCTACTGATGCTGGCTCTTGAGGGCATTACAAAGTATTACAAGGAAATCAAGGCGGTAGATGGTGTTTCCTTTACCGTGAGGCAGGGTGAGTTCCTCGGTCTTGTAGGGCCTAATGGCTCCGGCAAGTCCACCCTCATGCGGATAATGCTTGGTATCGCAAAGCCAACTGCGGGACAGGTGCTTTTCAACGGGCAACCCCTTGACGAAGCCACATGGAGGGAGCTGAGAAGGCGGATCGGTTATATGCCCGAGAGGGTCTCCTTCTATGAGAACCTTACAGGCATGGAAACGCTCAGGCTCTTTGCAAAGGTAAAAAAATCAAAGGTAGACAAGACAGTTGAAAGGATGCTGCCCCGGGATGTGCTCGAAAGAAAGGTTGGCAGTTACTCAAAGGGCATGAGACAGAGGCTCAATCTTATCCAGGCCCTTCTTGCTGAACCGGAAATACTGATCCTCGATGAACCCACCTCAGGCCTTGACCCTATGGCTATTGCAGAGTTCTACAGGATTCTCGACGAGATAAGACAGGAAAGGCTTCTTACGGTGATACTCTCATCACACATACTTGCCGAGGTGGAGGGCAGGGCTGACCGTGTAGCAATCATGAAAGATGGCAACCTCAAGGCAATAGGCAGCCTGAGGAGCCTTTACAGGCAACTCGAGCTCCCCCTTAAAGTCTTCATAACCCTGAAGAACAAGGACCCCTTGCTTGAACAGCTGTTAAACCTTGAGGGTGCCACCGGCCTGACTTACAGGAACGGCTATCTCATTGCCGATGTGCCGTCGGGAAACAAACTGAAGGTTCTGAGTTCACTCATGGAACAGAAGGAGCGTTTTGAAGACATTTCGATAACCGAACCAAGCCTGGAGGAGGTGTTCTTTGGCATTAACTGAGGCATCAAGGGCAATAGCATGGAAGGAGCTGCTGGATAAACTGAGGAACAGGTGGGTGATCATCGTGGGACTCACCTTCATGCTGTTCACTCTGAGTATTGCCTATCTGGGGGCGGCCCCGGCCGGGCTGACAGGCTTCAGACGTATTGATATAACAGTTGCCAGCCTGACGAGCCTGGTGACATTCTTCATCCCGCTCATGTCGCTGACACTGGGAGGTGGGATAATTGCAGATGAAAGGGAGAGGGGGACACTTGATATATTCCTCGCCTCACCTGTATCGGCCATGGAGTTCATAGCAGGGAAATTTTCAGGGCTCCTGATTTCTCTCGCTATCGCTCTCGTAGCAGGACTGGGGCTTGCCGGCGGCATGCTTGCAATGAAATCCGGTATGGAAACATTCTGGGTTTTTGCGAGGTTTGTTTTCAATTCCCTGGTGCTGGGTATTATTTTTCTGAGCATCTCATTCTTCATATCCATAGCCTTCTACGAGAGAACAAAGGTTATTGCCCTCAATGTTTTTCTCTGGCTCTTTTATACAATCCTCTATGACCTTGGACTCATCGGCGTGGTCCTGCTGACCAAAGGTGAAATAGGTGTAAACTTCTTCTCTGCACTTCTGTTGTTGAACCCTGTGGATGTCTACAGGCTTTTGAACTTCATCAGTATAGGAGAGTTCAAGATTATTGTCGGGCTTGCATCTGTAGAGTTCTCTGGATACATAAATACCCCCTTGCTGTTGTTAACAGCACTGTTCTGGACTTTGATTCCCCTTGGTTTTGGCTACCTGCTCTTTAAAAAGAGATACTACGAATAACGAATCCATGATTGGAGGAGAGGATATGAAAAAAAGTCTTGTGCTTATCATGGTGATGGCTTTTCTCTTAACGCTCTGCGCAGGCCCGGTCCTGGCATACGAGACAAGGGAGGTGCACAGCGGTTCAAGCCTTGAGGGAATGGTGCTCTTCAAAGGCTCCATACCAGCGGACAAGACCATAAGTATAGAGAGGGACAACGACGTCTGTGGTGAAACACAGCCTTCAGAAAAATATCTGATCAGTGAGGGAAGAGTAAAGAATGCCGTTGTCTGGATTGAGGGCATAGAGGAAGGCAAAGAGATCCCCCGGAGGGACGTTGAGATAACAATCTCAGGCTGCAGGATCACTCCCCTGGTGAGTGTCGGTTTTGTCGGAGGCAGGTACAGGATAAGAAACAATGACTCCATACTTCATACCGTCCAGTTGAAGCTTGGCCTGAATTACCACAGAAAGGTCTCGGACAGACCCCTTGCCAATGGGGCTACGATCTACAATCTTGCCCTTCCTGAAAAGGGTATGGAGGTGGTTAAGCCTATAAAGTTGTTCCACCGTTACAGGGATAAGACAGGGTTCATAAGGGTTGTCTCCAATACACATCCCTGGATGAGGGGATTCGTATTTGTCTTCGACCACCCCTATGCCTCTGTGACAGACGCCTCAGGCAAATTTGTGATAGATGATATCCCCCCCGGTGAGTATCTGCTCAAGGTGTGGCATGAAGGTTTCGGGATCAAAGAGATGAAGATCAAGCTTGAGCCGTCAGAAACGAAACGGATAGAAATAGACCTTTCAGTGAAAAGCAGGGTTGTTTCATCAGAAGGAAAACCATCCATAAGGTTCTTTGAAGAGAGATATAAATTTGGGGAACTCCCGGCTGGAGATGAGGTGAGTCACGAGTTCAGGTTTGTAAATGATGGCAGGGGTACACTGAAAATTGTGGCCCTCATCCCTGCCTGAAGGGCCTGTACTTCTGCCTCTGCCAGTTCGGCAGGGATACCGCCAGGAGCCGAGGGGGTTATAACTGTATCTTATAATTCTGTGAATGATCCCTTCCTGAAGCCGGGCGAAGAGGTGTTGAAGAGCGTAGAGGTCTGGACCAATGATCCGGAAAGAAAGATGATAATACTTGCACTTCAGGGCAGGGTGGTCGCCTCTGAAGTGCCACGGGCGGAGTTCAGCAGCACAGCTTATGACTTCGGGATTGTGAAAGAGGGAGAAGTTGTAACCCACGACTTCCTCGTAAGGAACAGTGGGTCGGGCATGCTGAGGATCGAGAAGGTGATACCCTCTTGAAAACGGGCCACTACGGTCTCTGCCAGTTCGGCAGAGATATCTCCAGGAGCTGAAGGGGTGATTACCGTTAAGGTGGATACCAGTGGAATGTCAGGCAGGATCAGCAAATCCTTTGACGTAAGGACCAATGATCCTGGAAAGACATCTGTGGTGCTTGTCGTTTACGGCTTTGTTAAACAAAGGGGAGAAGGGGATGCTCAGTAGGAGAGACTTCCTGAAGGGTTCCTTTCTGCTTGCAGGCCTTTCCCTGACAGGGCTAAAGGGGATAGCACCGGCATCCGGGATAAAGGACGCAGAAGTCAGATCAATTACCCTGAAGATAACATATACCACCAAGATCCTGAAAGCACCGAAACAGAAGGGTATTGATATCTGGATCCCGTTACCCCAGACCGATCAGGAACAGGAGGTCATGTCTCTGATGATTGACTCTCCTGTGAGTTACAGGACAGAGATCTCGAGGCAGAACCGGATGGTCTATCTGAGGGCGGACAGCTTCAGCGAAGGTGAGACTGTAGTGCTCCGCTACACCCTCAGGAGAAAGGCTGCGGGGGTTCTGACCTATGCAGAGGATTCGACAGAGCAGTATCTGAAACCCTCTGAATGGGAAAGGTGGGACCGGAGTATTGCAGAGTTTGTTGACAGGGTGACAGGCAGGGAGAAAGACCCTCTCAAGGTGGGACGGCTGCTCTATGATGCAATTATTGACAGAAGCAGATATGTCCATGAGGTATGCGGCAGGGGTGTAAGCACCCTCTTCTTTGAAGACAAGGTGGGCAGGTGCGATGAATTCCATGCCCTGTTCAGAAGCATGATGATGTACAGGAAAATACCCGTCAGGTGGGAGCAGGGGGTTGCATTTCCATATCCGAGCCAGATCAAAGGGACGGGTGAATTCGAGGCCGACTGTATCAACGCCCATAGCTGGGTGAGGTTTTACATTGGTGATGGCAGATGGTTTCCCGTAGACCTCTCGGAGGCCAAGAGGAGACCCGACCTGAGGGACCACTACTTCGGCAGACTGGTACCGAACAGGATGAAGGTTTCCTCGGGCAGGGGAATCATGCTGAATCCGCAACAACAGGGCATTATCAACACCTTCGCCTATACATACATGGAGGCTGGCGGACTGCCGGCGATTTATGGGCACAATTACAAGAACATGATCAGATATGAATTAATCGATATGGAGGTGTAGGATCGTGTACAGATTGGCGGGTCTGTTTTTGCTGGTGTTGGCAGGAACATCGGCAATGGCCTCTGAATCACCCCTGGTGGGCAAGACCGTCCCCACCTTCAGACTTCCCGATGAGACAAACCGGGAGGTGGATTTCGGAGTGTTTATAGACAGACCGACGGTTATCTATTTTACCGAGAACTCCTGTCATTACTGTACCCAGATCATAGCACTCCTCAAGAGGGCGGAGGCCAAGTTCGGGAGGGAGAATCTCAGGGTCATAGGCATTAATGTAATGGCGAGGGACAGCAGGCTGGTGAAGGCATACAAGGAGGAACTGGGATTTACCTTCCCCATGTTTGCAGGTAACAGACACGAAGTCCTGAAAACATACAGGATCAACTATGTGCCTGTACTGGTCTTTGTGGATTCCAAGAGGATAGTAAGAAAGGTGGTGGGACACTACATGCTTGAACCAGACTTGCACCGGACGATAAGGGAAATCCTGAAAAGATAAGGGCTGAATTGCCCGGAACCAAACTTAAAGGAGGTATGAGATGAAACGTTTGATGGTAATCTTGATTGTGGCAGGGCTTCTGATCCCCCTGTCAGCAGAGGCAAGGAAGGTGAGGTACAAGGTAGTTGAGGTGACCAATGGAGGCACGATCAAGGGTATTGTAAAGGCAAGCAAGAAGGTCCCTGATCCCGTGCTTCCGATCAAGGTGAAACCCAAGCCCAACCCGAAAGAGACGGAGCTGGAGAAGAAGACCTGTGGTTCCTCTCAGCAGGCACTGATGTATGTGTTTTCTCCCAAGATGGGAGTGAAAAACGTTCTTGTGATAGTGGAGGGTATTAAGGCAGGCAAGGCCCCGCCAAAGAAAGACCTTCTAATCGACAACACTAAATGCCGTTTTGATCCCCTTGTTGGTATTACCTATATCAAGTCGAAATTCCAGATAAAGAACAGTGATCCCATATTCCATAACACCTCTCTCGGGAAGCTGCTGAGGGGTGGCAGGAGAAGAACAGTCTACAATCTGGCCCTGCCCTTCAAGGACCAGGTGATCAAGAAACCCGTAAGGGTCTCTGGTCTCATCGACATAAAATGCGATGCCCACAACTGGATGCGTGCCTATGTCTATGCTTCAAGGCATCCCTATGTGGCAATCACCGACGACAACGGGAGATTCGAGATACGTGATCTTCCGCCCGGGAAGTACAAGGTGAGGTTCTGGCACGAGGGATTCCAGGAGGTAGTCAAGGAAATAGAGGTCAAGGCAGGAGGCACAACAGAAGTGCAGACAACATTTACCAAGACCAGAAAACCCGCCTTCCTGACAGGACTCGGATTGTAAGTGTTCGAGGGGGTTTAATCCCCCTCCATGAAAAGACAATGGGAGGTCGATCTTGGCTGGAAAGGATATTAAAAAGGGTGTGATAAAGGGGATACTGAAGCTCAGCTTGATCCTGGGCTGCGGGTTTGTACTGCTCTTTCTGCTCAAAAGTATAGTGCCCGGGCCTACCGAGGACGGGTACAGGTTCTTCCCTCTCATAGGCAGCAGGGTATGGGTCTGGATAATAGCCCAGTTGCATCTGAACTTTGCCGCCTTTGTCCTCGGGGTGCCTATTTTCGCTGTAACCATGGAATTCCTCGGGTGGAGAAGGACTGACGAACGGCTTGACAGGATAGCCTATGATTTCACGAAACTCTTTACCCTCGCTTACACGCTTACTGCAATCATGGGGGCCATACTCATGGTAAGCCTGCCGCTGCTCTATCCCAGGTTTATCGGACACATGATGAAGATACTGGGACCAACGTGGTGGGCATACATCCTGTTCATGTACGGTGAGGTGTTCGTCTGTTACTACTACTTCTATTCATGGCACAGGATGAAGGAGAGAAAGGGACTCCATGTATTGATAGGGGTACTGCTGAATGTCATGGGCGGGATCCTGCTGCTGGTTACCAGCTCATGGGTGGGCTACATGACCACGCCTGGTGGAGTAAGCGAGACTGGTGAACTCCTGAACCGCTGGCATGCGATAAACACCTATATGTGGATCCCCCTCTCACTTCATCGTCTCTTTGCCAATGTGGTTTTTGGAGCCGGCATAGCAGCAGCCTATGCCGCCTTCAGGTTCATCACTGCTGCTACAGAGGATGAAAAGGCCTACTATGACTGGATGGGCTATACATCAGCAATGATCTCCATTGGGTTTTCCCTCATCCTCCCGGGCATAGGGTATCTCCTTGGTGTGGAGATATATTCCTTTAATGAACAGATGGGTATCCAGTTGATGGGAGGGTTCTATGCCTGGCTGTGGGTTATGCAGGCAATCCTCATTGGTGCGATACTTTTTCTGGTCAACTACTACCTGTGGATATCCCTCAACAAGATGCCCGGAGGTGAAAGGTATTTCCGGTATGTGAAGTTTCTGTTCATTGTGGTGTTCCTGGGATATATAATCTGGCTGACACCTCACAGTGTCGCCCTCAGCCTCGAGGAGGCACGACGGATAGGTTCCTACCATCCCGCCCTGGGCAAGTTAGGTGTCATGGCCTCAAAGAATACCGCGGTAATTGTCTCATATATGGCGACGTTTATAAGTTTCGCCATCTTCAGGATGAGCAACAAGGAGCCGACGGTGTCGTGGGCAAGAGCAGGACATATATTGAGAGCACTGATCATAGTGGTCTCTTCGGTGGTGGTGCTGGGCATCGGCGTGTACAGCTATATGGTTCCATCGGTAACGAGAGTCAGGGTGCTCTCACCAATACAGTTCGGTATCTTCTTCCTTGCCATCCTTGCCCTGTATATCCTTGACAGCCGTATGTACAAAAACGCAAGGATTATTGGAGAGCCCCGGTGGGGGAAGATGCCGGAACGCTCGCAATACGCACTGATAGGGATTACCGTCACCTTTACCTGGTTGATGGGAATGATGGGATACATGCGTTCCGGAGGCAGAATGTACTGGCACGTGTACGGCATCATGAAGGATACCAGTCCTGATGCCTATCTGCCAGCCCATGGTGTGGCTGCTGTAATTGTTACGACAGTAACACTTCTTTTCTTCTTTATGATAGCCTCTGTCTTCTGGAGTGTGATGAAACTCGAGAAATTCTCTGAGAAAAGGAGGTCAGACTAATGAAGGCAGGAGTACTGAAACTGATTTTTGTTGTGCTGGCCATAAATCTCTTTTTTACATATATTGGTCTCTATTTTCTGCCACAGTCAGAATCGCGACCTCCGAAGGAGATAAAATTGCAGAAAGGTATCACCCAGGAGGAACTGATCAGCCTCGGGGAGAAGATAGTGTTCGGGAAGGGACAGTGCATGGTCTGTCATCCCATGAAGGAAGAGACAGGGATGAGGGCACCGGCCATTGCCACCATAGGCTCGACCATCCAGAAGGAGGCTGAGAAAAAGGGCATATCAGCCGAAGAATATCTCTTTATTGCTCTTGTTGCCCCTTCCAAACATGTTGCCGAGGGTTATGATGACATCATGCCTCCTGTACACAAACCCCCTACCTCTCTCAACGACGGAGAGTTGATTGCTGTGGCTGCCTATCTGCAAAGCAGAAGGGGAAAGGTGACTGTGAGCTATCCGGACTCTGTTGGATTCCTGAAGACAGTCATAAGCAAGGAAGGAGGTGAGTAGGATGAGCAACTACTATCCGGTACTTGTTCTGATCGGTCTGTTGATATCCGTAATATCAGCATACAGGAAGGCACCATTTTATAATTACATAGGTATACAGATAACCATATACGGACTGCTAAAGAGTGCGGCATTGATAATGCCGCCCCTTCCAGCCCAGGTGATTGTTATGTATGTGGCAATGTCCCTGTTTGCCTTTTTGATATATTTCTCCATAAGGGAAGAGACATTCAGGGCGTTCCTTGAGCCCATGAGGTCCGTGCTTGCCGACAGGGACAAGAAACTTCAGAGAGTCGTGCTGGTTTTTATTGCCATACCGCTTTTTGCGGGTTATATCACCTATGCAAAGGTCCGCCCATCCTACAAGCCTCCCGTTACCGGCAGGATAGTGCATCCGGAACCTCCACAGGAGATAGACTTCAGAGGCAAGACCATAAGCATACTCGGGCTGGAGAACCCTCTGCGCAAAGAGACAGACAGACTGAAGGACCACCTGGAGGCGGGCAAGAAGATATACTATCAGAATTGCTTCTTTTGCCACGGTGATGATCTCGATGGCAGGGGCCTGTTTGAGCAGGCATTCAACCCTCCACCTCTGCCCTTCAGAGGCACTGATACCATTGCGCAGTTACCGGAGTCCTTCGTGTTCTGGAGGATCGCAAAGGGATGGAAGGCCCTGCCACCCGGTTCACACCCCTGGGACTCGGCAATGCCTTCCTTTGAGGATTTTCTAACGGAAGATCAGATCTGGCAGGTTATACTCTTCATATATGAAGCAACTGGCAACAAGCCGAGAACTTGGGAATAGGAGGTTCTGTTATGTGGTCAGCTATCGTTTTGATACTTGTACTCACTCTGGTTCCTGCCAAGGGTTTTGCTCAGAATGAGAAAGGAGAGAGGATATATAAACAGTGGTGTGGTCAGTGCCATGGATACGAGGGTGATGGTGAGGGATATACAAAACGTTACACATTCCCCACACCAAGGGACTTCACCATGGGTGTTTACAAGTTCCGCACCACACCTACCGGCGAGCCACCGACAGATCAGGACATCATCAGATCGATAAGAAAGGGCAACCCGGGGACAACGATGCCTCCCTGGAAGAGGTTCAGTGATGACGAGGTCAAGGCCCTGACGGAATACATAAAGGAGTTCGCTCCTGATGTATTCGAATTCGAGCCCGAGGTAATAAAAATCACTCCCCCCCCTTTCTCAGAGGAACTGATCAAGGAGGGCAGAGAGATCTTCAAGAAAGCAAAGTGTGTGGAATGTCATGGTCTGGAAGGCAGGGGGGATGGCAAGAAGGGCTGGGAAGAAAACTTCAAGGATGACTGGGGCGAAAGAATCTATCCCCGCAACTACACCTACCCATGGGATATGAGAAACGGTGCAACCGTTGAGGATATCTTCAGGACGATAACCACTGGGCTTAATGGTACCCCCATGACCTCATACCAGGACTCATTGACTGACAAACAGAGGTGGGCACTGGCATACTTTATAAAGTCCCTCCAGCTTGAAAGACATCTCGGCATCTCGCTGATTCTCAAGAGGGTCGAAAAGGCCCCTGAAACACCTGATGACCCTCTCTGGGATACCCTTGAATACCTTGACCTTCCCATGGGAGGGCAGGTGATATTTGAGCCCCGTGACTTTACACCTGTAATCACCAACGTGAGGGTGCGTGGAGTATACACTGAGGAGAGTGTTGTAATAATGCTTGAATGGGTTGACAAGAAACCTGACAGAGGGGAGGAGGGCAACCCGCCCGATGCCATACGGATACAATTTCCGGAGAAGATACCCGGGGGTGTGGAGAAACCCTACTTCTTTCTCGGAGATGAGCGGCATCCTGTAAACGTCTGGTGGTGGAAGGCAGATGGCACTGTAGCAGAATATTCGGCCAAGGGATATCGAAATCTTCAGATGCAGGACAGGCAGAATATAAAGGCCGAGGCAGAGTACAGCTATGGCCTCTACCGTGTAGTGTTCAAGAGAAGCCTTGCCACTGATGATGAAAATGACATGGTTTTTGAGACAGGCAGGTTTATACCCTTCTCTGTAGCCGCATCTGATGGCAGAGAAGATGAGGATGATGTCAGGTGTGCTGTTTCTGCCTGGTATTACATGATGCTTGAACCATCAACGCCGGTAAAGGTCTATGTCATGCCGCCTGTTGTGGCATTCCTTGTCTTCGGATTAGGCCTTGTGCTGCACAAGAGATTAAGCAAGTCATGAGACTTGTTGAGAGAGGCATATCCCTGCTGGTGCTTTTTCTGCTTCTTTCTGTGTCCTGCAGCCAGGAGGAAGAGAGGGTGAAGCCGCCTCCTGTTGAAATAAGGAGTGGAGAGAGCTGTACATTATGCGGAATGATCATAACGGACTATCCAGGCCCCAAGGCACAGATTCACTACCGGGATGGGAGGGTCGATAAGTTCTGTTGCGTCCAGGAAATGATGAGCCTCTATCTTCAGCCTGACAGGCCCAGGGGTATAACGGCCATCTATGTCACTGACATGGCTGACAGGGACTGGAAAAAGCCTGGCAGATGGATTGATGCAGAGAATGCCTTCTACGTATATGGTGCAACTGTATCAGGGGCAATGGGTGCAGAGGTTATACCTTTCTCGGACAGGGCATCGGCAGAGCGGTTCATGAAGAGTCATGGTGAGAGGATCCTCCGCTTCAGTGAGATCACGCTGGGGATGCTGGAGCCGAAACCATGAAAAAGCTCTTTGCTGCAGTGATGATTCTGAACCTGCTCGTCGTACTTCTTCTTGTCGTAGAGTCAGTCAGAGAACATGATTACTCAAAGGTGAAGGGGTTTCAGAAGCTCTCGGCTGGGTTTGGCCTTGGTGCCTCGGTGAATCCAAGGTGGGGCTTTAATATCTTTGATCCAAGAATTGACCTGGTGGAGGAAACCAACCTCCATCCTGTTGCAGGGGGCTATGTATATTCCCCTTCAAGGGGCATGAGCATCAGTGAATTCAGCGAGAGTTTTTAGCAGAGTCCTGATTTTCTTGCTGCTCCTTGTCTCCTGTACAGACAGACAGGGCAGCAGCCCCTTCAAGCACCCCTTCAGGAACCCACCGTCTTTCACTTCACACGCCAGATGTGACAACTGTGGAATGGACAGGAACAGATTTGCAAGAACAAGGTATGTCTTCGAGACAGAAAAGGGCAGGTTTTACACCTGTTCCATTGCCTGCCTTGTAATCTTCAGCATGAAAAAGCAGGTGAAGCCGGAGAATGTCAAAGTGGCTGAATACCTTAACCCCTACAGCATGATAGATGCCGGCAAGGCTGTCTATGTAATAGGCTCTAAAGCAAAGGGGACAATGACCAGGAGGAGCAAGATCGCCTTTTCCCTCCGGAGTGAGGCGGAGAGATTCGTGTCTGTTTATGGTGGGTATACAGCAACTTTCAGGGAAGCACTCAATGAGGCACGTCAGGAGATACTCAGGGGGACTGGAAAATGAGGATGCTTGGGATCCTTTCAGTTGCAGCGGGAAATCTTTTGAGGCACGGCCGGAGGACAGCTGTTGTTGTGATCTGTCTTGTAGTAATCATCACACCTTTTGTCTCTGCCCTGGCCCTGCTTGAAGGGATAAGGAAGGAGGCAGTGATATCCGTCCAGGAAGGGGCTGACCTCTACATCACCATGGACATGTACGGAAGAAACGGCATGATCCCCATGGAGGTGGCAGACGAGATAAGGAGACTCAAGGGTGTAGTGAAGGCAGTGCCGAGGGTGATCAGCAGGATCTATGTTGAAGGACGGATCGCCGTCCTGCTCGGCATTCCCCTCGATGAAATAGAAGATGCCGTAAGGGTTATTGAGGGAGAATTGCCTGATGATGGTGAGATTGTAGTCGGCAGGGCACTGGCAAAGGCACTCGGGCTTGAGGTCGGCAGCAACCTGAGCCTCGGCGTAAGGGTGACTGCCATTATAGATCACAGCCCCTTTATCATGAAAAGGGTTTTCAGGGTTTCCGGTATATTTGACTCCGATACATCCATATGGAGCTCAGACCTCATCCTTGCCGGGATTGATGATGCTATCTCTATATACGAGATGGAGGGCTTCGTCTCAGATATTGCAGTATATGCAGAGCCAGCCATGTTGCAGGACGTGGCAGAGAGGATACAGCAGATGAACGCCTACTTCAGGATGCAGTCCAAGGCCATTGCAAGACAATATGTTACGAGGGGGTTCAACCGGAAGGGCGGTATTTTCGTCCTCCTCTATACCTTTGCCTTCATTCTTGCAATACCTGTGATGCTGTTAGTTTCAGGAACTGGCCTTACCGAGAGAAAGAAGGAAGTAGCAATACTGAAAGCTACAGGCTGGCAGACAGAGGACGTGCTCCAGATGGCATTCCTTGAAAATACTGTTATAGCACTGATGAGTGCCCCCCTTGCTGTCCTGATATCCTATATCTGGCTGAAACTTTTAAACGGGGCATTCATAGCCCAGATGTTTATTGCAGAGATAGAAAGCATTGCACCTTTCAGGATACCGGTGCAATTCACCTTCGGGACGTTTTTCATGGCGGTCTTTTTCTCCATGATCTTCACCCTTGTAGGCAGTATATATTCCACCTGGAAAACTGCGACTACGCCCCCTGCAGAGGTGCTGAGATGAGTGAGGTCCTGAAATCTGAAGACCTGCATAAGAGCTACTCCCTCGGCAGGGGCAGCGAGATAGTTGCCCTTGCGGGGATAACACTTTCAGTAAGGAAGGGATCCATCACCCTGATAACAGGTCCTTCCGGCTCCGGAAAGACCACTCTCCTGAGCATACTTGGGACCCTCGAGAGGCCCACAAGGGGCCGTGTCTTCATCAACGGGATGCTGGTCAATGAACTCTCAGACAGTGCCCTTGCAAGACTCCGACGGGATACAATCGGATTTCTCTTCCAGGACTATAATCTCATAGCCAGGCTTCCGGCATGGGAGAATGCCTCCTACCCCCTCATACCTCTTGGGATGGGGACACCGGAAAGAAAGAGGAGGGCATTGAAGCTGCTGGAGCTGCTGGGCCTTTCCGGGAGGTACCTGCACACCCCTGAGCAACTCAGTGGTGGTGAACGCCAGCGTCTTTCCCTTGCCAGGGCACTTGTGAACGATCCTGATATCCTGCTTCTCGATGAGCCTACCTCTAACATTGATCACAGAACGGCAGAGAAGATCCTGGAGTTCCTCAGGGAACTCAGGGAGAGGGGGAAGAGCATTGTTATATCATCCCACGACGGACAACTGCTTTCCGAGGCGGACCAGACCTTCCAGCTCTCAGACGGCAGG
>WFTX01000042.1 GCA_015485235.1 Nitrospirota bacterium
CATAAGGGCTGTCCCTGATGCCCTCCTGATCATTGGCAAGGATGACAGGATCGAGATCGCCAATGAGACGGCAAGGGAAATTTTCAGAGGCGGGGATGCCTCGGGTGATCTGGTTGGGCTTTACTATTACGAAGTGGTCAGGAGCCCTCAACTATACAGCCTCATCGACAGGGCGAGGGAGACAGGTGAACCGGTGGCAGAAGAATTAAGGGTTGAACTGCCCGAGGAGAGATTCTACAGGGTAATGATCTCACCTCTCAGGTTTGGTGAGAAGGGGGATTCCGCGGTGGTCCTGTTTCATGATACCACCCAGATCAGAATGCTTGAGAGGATGAGGACGGACTTTGTTGCGAACGTCTCCCATGAGATAAAGACCCCTGTTACTGCCATCAAGGGGTTTGCCGAAACGCTTCTTGATGGTGCGATTGATGACAGGGATAATGCCATCCATTTTCTCCGGACCATTCAGAAGAACAGTGAGAGACTGAACAGGCTGGTGGAAGACCTCCTCATGCTCTCGAGGGTGGAACTGGGTGAGATCCAGATCATGAAGGAAGAGGTTGCGGCAGGGGATATCTTCGAACACGTCCGGGAGACCCTGAGCGAACGTGCTGCTGCCAGGGGCCTTGATTTCAGAGTCTCCCTCCCTGAAGGGGATTCCCGCTTCATGGCGGACAGGAACAGGACCATCCAGATATTCCTGAATCTTGCTGAAAATGCCATAAAGTTTACTGAAAGTGGGAGTGTGGAGTTGGGAGTTGAAAGAGGGTATGATCGGATAATTCTTTACGTCAGGGATACAGGGATAGGCATTCCCGGGGATCTGATCTCGAGGCTGGGTGAGAGGTTCTTCCGCGTTGATCCGTCAAGGAGCCGTGAACTGGGAGGAACAGGTCTTGGTCTTGCAATCGTGAAGCACCTTCTGAGGGCCCAGGGCTGGGATATGGAGATAAGAAGTGAAGAAGGGAAAGGTACTGAGGTCAGAGTTGTTATCCCAAACGTTACAAGAAAATGAGGTTTGGCAGGGTCATACCCTCACGGGCCATGCAACGTAATATGGTGTGATTCCGGGGGTGTGCTCTGAATTTTTCATTATAAAGCTCCGGTCGTGTCTGAGTAGAGAAAGCTCGATACGAGTCCTGCGGATCTGTTATGGACAAAGCCTTAACAGGCCTGATCAGTGGTATAAAGGATGTTTTGAGTAGAGATGTCCGTTCGGTCTCTGCCGGGCCGACACAGGGAAGCGCTTACATGAACCACCATGTAATGATAATGAAAAATTCAGAGCACACCCCCGGATACAAGACATGGAGAGAAACCTCCCTGAGGGCACTTAGTCGTATCGACCACCCCTGCCTAAGGGGTAGAATTTATGCAACTGTAAGGTTGCCCTTTCAGAAGATACCTGAGAGGATAATCTCGGTGAAGTAGGCAAGTCCGATACAGGCAGGGAGTGTAAGGATCCAGGCAAGGAGGATCTTGCCGGCAATCCCCCAGCGGACTGCAGAGAGTCTCCTGGTCGCACCTACCCCCATTATGGATGTGGAGATTACGTGGGTGGTGCTTACGGGAAGTCCCACATGGCTTGCAGTGAGGATTATAGCCGTGGCTGCTGTTTCGGCTGCAAACCCGTGAACCGGCTCAAGTTTGAGCATCTGGACACCGAGGGTCTTTATTACCCGCCATCCGCCTATTGCTGTACCGAAGCCCATGGCAAGGGCAGAGATAAGTATTACCCACAGAGGGACTTCCACAGAGGAAATTACCCCTCCGCTGAAGAGGGAGAGAGTGATTATTCCCATCACCTTCTGGGCGTCGTTTGAGCCATGGCTGAAGGCCATGAAAGAAGACGAAAGAATCTGCATCTTTCCGAAGACCTTGTTAATCGTACCCGGCGAGTATGTTCCGAATATCCTCAAGAGGAGTTTCATGAAGTAGTATCCGAAGATGATACCTATTATGGGTGAGGTGAGAAGGGCGGTGAAGACCTTTGTGAGCCCTGCGATGTTCAGTACACCCATCCCCCCATGGGCAAGGGCAGCTCCCATCAGACTCCCGATCAGGGCATGGGATGCACTTACCGGAAGCCCCATAACGGTCATTGCAGAGTTCCAGAGGAATCCCGCAATCAGGGCGCTTGCAACCACGGTTTCAGTAATGGCTTCGGGATGGACTATTCCTTTCCCGATGGTCTTTGCAACAGCCGTGGAAATGAGTGCGCCTAAAATATTCATTGAGGCGGCAAGCAGGACCGCCTGGAGGGGTGAGAGCACCCTTGTGGAGACTACAGTGGCGATCGCATTGGCTGAATCGTTCCAGCCGTTGCTTATGTCAAAGAGTACAGCAAGTACTATTGTGGCTATTATGATGTTAGACATGTTTCAGGACGATACCTTCCAGGATGTTGGCCACGTCTTCACACCGGTCAGTGGCATTCTCGAGATGCTCCAGGATCTCCTTCCACTTTATGATCTTGATAGGATCGGTCTCCCGCTCGAACATGTTTCCTATGGTCTTTCTGAATATCCTGTCTGCCTCGTTCTCGAGCCTGTTGATCTCGATGCAGAGGTCCTGAACAAAGGAGTACCGCTTTGCCTTGAGTTCAGTGATGGCCCTGTTGATTGCCTTTGTGTTTTCCTTGAGTGAGGAGGCAAGCTCAGCGGCACCCTCCATCGGCTCGGTTATCTTGAAGAGGAAGAGCCTGTCTGCAGATGCCCAGATGAGGTCAAGGACATCATCAATCCGGCAGATCAGGGCATGGATGTCTTCCCGGTCGATCGGGGTAAGGAAGGTCTTGTTCAGCATCCTGATCGCCTCATGGGTGAGGAGATCGCCCTCATGCTCGAGGTCGTGTATCTCCTTGACCCTTCTTTCAAGATCGTCGAAGTTTTCAAAGAGGTCTACAAGCTTCCGTGCGGCCTCAATCAGGTTCTGGGATGCCTTCTCAAAGATCTCGAAAAAGTCCAGTTTTTTTGGAAAAATTCCCATCTCAATCCCCCGTTGGTTACTTGTTTTAGATGCATATTCTTAAAAGCCATGACTCTCAAAAAGATATAAACTGTACGGTTCCTCTTGCCGAGGTTGCCACACCACGGACAGGATAATTTAAACCTGCGCTGTAAGTCAATTTTCTCTAAATGTCTATCTTGTCAGGGCTCAGGTGCCTGATAATCTTTCCGTCCACCATATAGATGACCATCTCAGCGATGTTGGTTGCATGGTCTGCGATCCTTTCCAGGTATTTCGAGACATAGGTGATCTTCATCGCCCGCCAGGCGGTCCGGGGGTCCTGGGTGATTATGAATGTGAGCTCTTCACAGACCATGCTGTTGAGGTCATCCACTTCATCGTCCCTTACAATCACATCAAAGGCGAGTTTCTTGTCCCCCCGTATGAAGGCGTCTATGGCGTCCCTCACCATCCCGCTTGCAATATTACGCATCTTAGGGATGTCGATATAGGGCTTCAGGATGGGCTCCTTGTTCAGTTCCAGCGCCCGTTCAGCAATGTTTACGGCATTGTCGGCAATACGTTCAAGGTCGGTGGTGATCTTCATTGCAGTGGTAATGAAGCGGAGGTCCTTAGCCATCGGCTGGGTAAGGGCAAGGAGCCGGATGCATTCCTCGTCAATCTTTACATCATAGGTGTTGATAACCTGGTCCCCCTCGATCACCCTTCTTGCCAGGTCATCATCCCTGTTCACAAGGGAACTCACCGAATCACGGATAGCGGTCTCCACAAGCCCTCCCATCCGGATCAGCATCTCCTTCAGGTGTTTCAGTTCCTCCGCTCTTACAGGCATTATCCGAACCTCCCGGTTATGTAGTCTTCAGTGAGTTTCTCGGACGGGCTTGTGAATATCTTATCAGTTCTGTCAATTTCTATCAACTCGCCGAGCATCAGGAAGCCCGTCCAGTCTGATATCCTGGCCGCCTGCTGCATGTTGTGAGTGACTATGATGATTGTCACCTCATCCTTGAGCTTTACAGCCAGTTCTTCAATCTTGGCCGTTGAGATCGGGTCAAGGGCGGATGTGGGTTCATCAAAAAGCAGGACCTCGGGCTCCACCGCCAGAGCCCTTGCTATCACGAGGCGTTGCTGCTGGCCGCCTGAGAGCGCATAGGCGGATTCGTTGAGTTTGTCCTTCACCTCTTCCCAGAGTGCTGCATGCTTGAGGGCACGCTCCACCCTTTCGGAAAGGTCTGAGCGTTTCTTGATGCCTCGGAGTTTCAGCCCGTAGGCGATGTTGTCGAATATACTCATCGGGAAGGGCGTGGGTTTTTGAAAGACCATCCCGATCCGGCTTCTGAGATCAATGAGGTCGATATCATCGGAGAGGATGTTCCTGCCGTTGAAGATGATCTCGCCGCTGTAGCGGTTGCCGTGGTAGAGGTCATGCATCCGGTTGAAGCACCTCAGCAGGGTGGTCTTCCCGCAACCCGACGGCCCTATGAGGGCTGTGACGCTGTGCCGGTAGACGGGCAGGTTTATGTTTTTGAGTGCATGGGTTTCTCCATAATAAAAGTTCAATTCCCTGACATCGAGTTCAAGCGGATTCATCTACCTTCCGAACCTCCATTTCAGAATGAATCTTCCTGCGAGGGTAATAAGCAGTATAAAGAGCGTGATGACAAGGGAGGCCGCCCATGCCTGGAGGTGCCAGGACTCATAGGGTCCCATGGCATACTGGAAGATGGTCACCGTAAGGGATGCAACGGGTTCACTCATGTCCCAGCTAAAGAAGGAGTTGTTGAAGGAGGTAAAGAGCAGGGGAGCGGTCTCTCCAGCCACCCTTGCAATGGATAGAAGCACACCGGTGAGAATACCTGTTGCAGCTCCACGGTATACAACCTGAATAATTACCTTGTAGTAAGGAGCCCCGAGGGCGAAGGCCGCCTCCCTGAGTGTCCAGGGGACCATTGTGAGCATGTCCTCTGTTGTCCTCAGAACCACGGGGATCATGATGATTGCCAGTGCTACAGCACCTGCCCAGCCGTTGAAATGCCCGAGAGGCTTCACCATGATAGCATAAACGAACGTTCCCACCACAATGGAGGGGACACTCACCATTATATCCGAGAGTATGCTTATCACCCTGCTCAGCTTCTTTCCCCTTGCGTATTCGGCAAGGAAAGTCCCTCCCAGGACACCCACGGGGACCCCTATCAGGGTTGCTGCCAGGGTTATCAGTACCTGGCCGACAAAGGCGTTCCTGAGCCCTCCGCCCTCTATGCCCGGGGGGACTGGGTCTTCAAGGAAGAGGCTCAGGTTGAGCCCCCTGATCCCGTGGACGATAACATCTCCCAGGATGAATACAAGCCAGAAGAGACCGACCATCGCCGCCAGGCTGCTCAAAGCAAGGGCGACAAGGTTTGTGATCCTTCTTTTCCTCTCAATATTCACCTTGCGTATCTCCTTTCAGCCCTCAGTAGAAAGAACCTGGCAACCGCCAGGGTAATGAAACTCATTACAAAGAGTATGAGGGCAAGGTAGTAGAGGGATGAGAGATAGATATCCGTGTCTGCCTCGGTAAACTCGTTTGCAAGGCTTACCGTTATGGTTGCTGCTGCATCAAAGAGTGAACTGGTTATCTGATGGTTGTTGCCAAGCACGAACGCCACGGCCATGGTTTCACCCAGGGCACGGCCAAGTGAGAGGACTACCCCACCGAAGACACCCAGCTTGGAATAGGGCAGCACCACATCCTTTACTACCTCCCACCTGGTTGCCCCGACGGCATAGGCAGATTCCTTCACAATCGAGGGAGTAAGGTTGAATGAATCCCGGGCAATACTTGCAGTGAAGGGGATGATCATTATGCTCAGGATCAGACTTGCCGTGAGGAGGTCTATCCCCATCGGGGTGCCCTCGAAAAGGATGCTGAGCAGAGGGAGTCTGCCTATGGTGGACTGGAGGAAAGGCTCGATATACTCCTCCATGATAGGGGCAAGGGTGAAAAGCCCCCACATCCCGTAGATAATGCTCGGGATCGCGGCCAGGAGTTCGATGGCTGTCCCGATGGGGCCCTTTAGAAAGCCCGGTGCGATCTCGGTAATGAATATGGCTATACCTATGGCAATGGGGACGGCAAAGACGAGGGAGAGGACTGTGGTGACTGCTGTCCCGAAGAGGGTACTCAGGGCCCCGAAGACCTCAGCCACAGGGTCCCAGTCAACGGTGGTTATGAATTTCCATACCCCGAACTTCTCAATGGCAGGTGTGGATTCCTGTACAAGGGCCAGGAATATCCCCCCTATCAGCAGTACTACTGAGAGGGATGCGATGGCCGTTAAGGTGCCAAAGATGAAATCAACGGGGTCCTTTTTTAATCCCTTTGTCATGAGAGGCTAACCTTACAGTTGCATAAAATGAAGAACCCTGCGGCCACGATACGAGCAAGTCCGAAACGGACTCGTATCGAGCAAGACCACGGGGATCGATACGATTAAAAATGCGCTCGCTGTGCATATTCAATCCCGGAAGCAGAGTGAGTACACCCAAGTAGTCTTCTCCTCCTGTCTTGTATCCGGGGGGCTGCTCTGAATTTTTCATTATCAATACATGGTGG
>WFTX01000043.1 GCA_015485235.1 Nitrospirota bacterium
TTTTAATACTGTCCATTGAGTGTCACCTCCTACCAGGTAGTGAGGAAGTGCCTCTATGTAAATTTTCAGATCCCTGTACCTTAAGACCGGGATGTATGAAGAGACCGTGATGTTGTAGCTGAAGTCCACCGAGTATCTGTCGTGAGTCTTTTTGACTGTGAATGATGCTGCCTCGATAGAGGGGTCCAGGGGAATCAGTGGTTTTGTGACTGCTCCTACAATAACTGGCAATGTCAAAGTAATAGTGTCAGAAAGGATAGATGATACTCCTGACGAGTTCCTGACCTGAAAATGAACAGTCTTGGTCCCAAAGTCCGAACTCAACTGAAACTGAGGGGCAGGTGTATAAGTTTTCCAGTTACAGTTACTGCCCTGGAAGTTACTGTTCTCACAGGCACGGTAGTGGGTTGCCTGACCGATTAGTGTATGGTTCAGGGTTACCGTTCTGCTCGATGTTGACTCTGCCCCGTTGTTGATTTTGAAAGAAGTCAGACGAGGAGGCTGCTGTGGAGGAGGTGAAGATGCCACGATAGTAAAAGGTCCATCACTGGCGTCTTTGGAAGTTCTGTCCATAGTCTTGACAAGTATCTTGTAGCCACCACCGGGTGGTGCTGTGCCCCTTCTGTGTTTGCCAACCTTCCAGTCATAACTCGTCTGACTGGAAGGGATGCTATTAGCAATCAACCCGACCCATCTTCCGTTCTGTCTGAGAACCAGTTTGACTGGCTTATCGCAATTATTGACCCATCTTATGGTGTAGTCGCTGTTTTGCCGAAGGGTCTCACCACCATTAGGCGCTATTACCCTCAAACAACCAGCGTAACCGTTTATGTTCCATAGAAACACCAGCACCAATGCCATTAAACCTATGAAACTCCCTTTCCTCATAACTCATACCTCCCTTTCAGTTTTTGTATCTTAGTGGCAATATCTTACAGGAAGGTTCAAGGTCTGTACGGTTTCTTTTAACCGTAGTAAAAGTTACAATTTTACAATTCGAACAATTGAAAGTGCTGTTAAGCAAATATTCATGCTGGTGCGGACGCTTTGTCAGATTAAGTAGACTTTCTATCACGCCTTCGGCCAGTGCCATAGTACAGACCCTTACTTTTAAGACTGTCTACCGCAGTACAACAAAAACCACAATCCCTCCCGAGGTCATTCAGTAGATCTCACCGAACCAACAGGAGACCTGTCAGGCAGAACATACTGAGGCTCTCTGAGAGTAAACTCCCTGAGCAGACTCACTCCCAAGACTGAACCGGTCTCGTCAAAACTCTTTACCTGCCACCTGTAGGTGCGTCCGGGATGGAAGATCTTCCCGAATATCCTTGCAGGTACAACGTATTCTTCTTTCCTTGTATAGGCGGAAAAAACCGGTTTTTCCTCCCTGGCATCGTAAAACTCCAGAAGGTATGCTGCCACCCCTTCTGCGCTTTCCCATTCAAACACAGGGGGCCTGTATTCGATTTCTGCCTTGTTCTCTGGAGAGATAAGGGAGATTGAGAAGGTCCTGATGAACTCCTCGGCAGTGACAAAATATATCGCCTCTGGAACCGGAACACCCTCAGGGCTGGTCAGAACAAACCTGAGGATATGTGTTCCTGTCTCAAAAGTGGGTAGTGGAGGGGCCTTGGGTGTCTCAAAGGTAACGGTCCGTCCATAAACGATATGACGTTTTACATTACTCAGGAGCCTTCCGTCCACTTCCCAGTAGCCTTCAAGAAGTCCTGAGCCGGTGAACCGTATGTCAACGTATGCCCTGAGCGAGGGGTCGTTCCTCTTCACTGTTGTCTCTGCTCTCCGGTTGTCGAAGTAGAGTTGCATCCTTGTGATATTTAATGGTGCACCAGCCTCGGTGGTTATCGTAATTTCAGCCTCAGCCGTAATGGTAACCGGTGAGGCCATTGTTTTCACTCCGGATGTTGCTACAGGGCTTACTGTGAATATCCGGCGGAACTTCACCCTCGTTAGACCAAGACGCTCAGCCCTTTTTATTACAGTGACAGGGAAGAGAATCGTCTCACTGGTCCGGCCGGTTCCGTTTCTTATACTCATCCTCAGATGGGAATCTATCCTGCCGATCTCCTGCCCCCCGGCAAGGAACAGACCTTCTGTTGACAGAAGATCCAGATTTGAAGGTGCGTCGGTTATGCCGGTATAAGATAACACCTGTGAGCTTGCCACTCCTCTGGGGACACGTAAGGACGGCGGCGTTACCTGTACCTCAAGGGAGGGCAAAGAGACAGTGAGGGTCAAGATGGTATCCCTTGTCTGAGGGCCAGTAGGGCATGAATCGGTCACGCGGGCGGTAAAGGAATACTCACCCGGAGACTCAGGGACTCCGGAGATAACGCCTGCCGGACTCATGGTGAGGCCTGGAGGGATACTGCCGGATACGATCTGCCATGAGAGGTTTCCTGTTCCCCCGGAGGTTTTCATCTGGTAGTAGTAAGGCACGCCGGCTGCCCCCTGTGGCAGGGACGGTGGTGAGGTAATATTGAGAGTGGGACAGCCGACCCTTATCTGGTATTTTTTAGATACTGATTGCCGTGCCAAGGGACAACTGTCTGTCACGGTCAGGCTGAAGGGGTAGGTGCCCGGCGACTGCGGGGTCCCTGAAAGGACCCCTGTCTGACCTTGCAGTGTAAGCCATGAAGGCAGGGGACTGCCTGGTGTTTGTGTGAAGTTGTAGGGTTGTTCACCTCCTGAAACTCCTATCCTGTATGAATAGGGGATGCCGGCAGTGGCATCAGGCAGGTCAGTGGGTGAGGTCTGATCAATGGGAAGACAGTTTACCCTGACCGGCAGGGAGACGGAAACAGGTATCTCACCAGGACAGTTGGAAGCGTAAACTCTGATTGAATATGTTCCTGGGTTGTTGTAAGTATAGGTTACAGAGCCTGTACATGTCCCAAATTCAGGCCCTGGTTGATATTGTGAGCATGGAATCTCGTGGTCAGGGCCTCCGTTATCAAAATTTGCAAAGACTGTACATCCTCCTTTGAATGTTGGTACCCACGTTGCTGTTACGGTAAGGCTCTGGCCCTTGTATAATATGCTGGAAGGTGAGATGCTTGCAGTCACGGCATATGAAACCACCGGGATAAGAGAAACCAGGGCAGATAGAAATAAAATAATAACAGTAACTGCCTTTCTGTTCTTCATCCCTTCCTCCTTTCAGAAAGAAAAAGGAATATCAGCCGTCAGGACAAGCAGCAGGACAAGCTCTTCATTCTCCCCTGAAGACACCCTGTCATTGCTCTTGTTATACAACCCTCTTATTCCCACTGAGGGGTTCACATATCCCCAGAGGTTTCTTGCAAGCAGATAGGATATCCTGAAATTGGTATTCAGAGTATCAATCTCAGAAGAGCCGTCACGGGCCTTCACTCGGTTGTAGGTGCCCCCTAATTCATAAGAGACCCGCTGATGGTAAGTCCTGCCCCTTATATCAAGATTGACGGTGTAGGTATCAGTCCTCAGGTGGTTGTTCGGGAACCTTGAGCGGTTGAAGGAAAAGTTGGGGGTCACGGAAAAGTTGTCCGAAAAATACGAAGGCGTGAAGGTGAGCGTGGTGGTCGTCGAATCGTTACCCCCGCCGGTTCTGTCGTTCTGGATGGAATGGCTCCCCTGGAATGCAAGGTTCCACCGTCCCCTTGCATAACTTATGCTGGCTGAAAAGGTGTCTGTCTCGTTATGAACCAGATAATCCGGGCCTGGCTCATCCCTGCTGTCGGATACACCTCTCTGGTAACCCAGGCTGATGGGAAGGCCGGGTATGCCGTTAAAGGAGTAGTTCAACGATCCCTGATAGGTATAGATCGTGGGATAGAGATCGTCTCCTTCCACATTGTCATGAAAGACCGAATAGGAGACGTTAATTGAATGGATTTGGTTGAAGGTTATTCCTCCGTTAAGACTGAAGCCTGTCCGGTCCTTTTGAAAGCCCTGATTGCCTATCACTTCGTAGTCAGCCCCAACGTACTCGTATGTACCACTGTATGAGAAGTTGCCTGCATATCCACCGAGTTTCACCCGCCAGGCCGTGTCGTGTTCAGGGGAGAACTCGTCGGATGTGTCAGTATCGAACCTTGAGAAATCCACTTCTGCCTCGGCATTCAGTTTCTGCTCTATGAGATCGCCGGAAAGGAGAACTCCTAAGACCTCACCCTTCCGGTTACCGGGAGAGTATATGCCGAAGGAACTTCCCTTCTCGCCCCCCGTTACATAGACACCCTTCATCCTGAGGTTGCCTGCAGTAAATTGTTTTTCCAGTGATACACCCATAATATGGTCATCACTGGTGCCCTCAAGCCCCATCCCTTCCCGGAAGCCGAACACCTGACTGCTATGGACAACAAAGGAGTTAATCCTGAAACCTTTGTATTTGAGGTAGAGGGTACCTCCCCTCCTCGCAAGAAACTGGACGGTGTTCAACGTCTCATTCAACTGGATGTCTCCGATATCAGCCCCGATCTCGAATGGTTGTTTCTCATATTTCAGCCTGAAGAGGTAGTTGGACAGGTTCAGTCCCTTTTTTTCAGGTGGTGGTATTGGAATGCTCCGGTCCAGGAACCTTATGTTGGTGGTAAAACTCGCCGCCCAGGGGCCTTCTTTCAGTCGTGCTGTGCTCTGAAGGTTGGCATCGAACCTCGAGTGTGGGGTGTATGTAAGATCGTCAGGCTTTTCAAGCACAGACTCGTATATAAGGGACAGGTTGTTTTCCGAGTAAGCCTCCTCGAACTCGGCGGTGTGTCTCGTACTGAAGGTGAATGTCTGCTGGAGCTCCTTCCTGTCAGTCGTTGTGACCGTTATCGAGAGGTTATGCTCACCCGGAGGCAGCACCTGGAGTGGTCTGTAGGAAAATCCCCGGGCATCAATGTCAAGCATGCCGGTAATGTCGGTGCCGTCAAGTAGGACCAGCAGACCTCCTGCTGAAAAGGGAGCGTTGATCCGGCACCTGACCTCCGGCCTCTTTGAAATGGTTATACTCTCCGTATCAGGGGCTAAAAGCTGTATCATCATCCGGGAAGGAGACCCAGTTGAACGTCCCTCCTCAGCAGCGGCCCCTGCCGGGACAGGGGAACTGAGAAGGATGAGCAATGGCAGAGTAACACATTGGAGTAAAAGTGATTTTTTCTTCATGCCTCCTCCCTGGCTGAGGCCTGCCATGGCCGTTTCCGCATCGGATCTTGTTCTTCATCCATTCATTGAACAAGTACCGGACCTGCCCAACGGTTTGTATTTTCTTCTTATACCACAGGAGAGGTTACAAAAAGGTTACAGATAATTAAAAAAGGCAGGCCGGATGAATGGCCTGCCTCCATGAAAGGTGTAAAACCTAATCACAATTTTGACAGGACCCTACGCCAGGGTTGCTGGTAGGATTCCCTCCACCAAGAGCATCAACAGGTGGCTTGCCTTCATCTCCTACCGGTGGCTTTACCGGTGGCGGTGGAGTCCTGTCCGGCCCGGTATCACCTGAACCAAGATCACCCAGGGGTGTCTCAACACCTTCGGGGCCCTCAGTATGAATCTGGGTCTGCGTTTTGCCTTTCAGGAAGGCTTTGGTCTCATCCTGCGAAGGCATTGGCAAATGTGAGGGACGCACAGTATCACCGGAAGGCTGTTTTATGCCCCGCGAAGGTTCACCACCGCAGTAAC
>WFTX01000044.1 GCA_015485235.1 Nitrospirota bacterium
GTCATAGATGCTTCAAACTCCACGGCATTGCTACCACTGTTGCCATTACCAACCCCGACTGGATATGGATTGTTATCAATGTTTATATTGCTAAATGAAGTCCCGTTCCACTTGTAGATTTCTTGTTGAAGCACCTGCGGTTGCGACGGTGGCGGAATATAAACTTTGGTATTCAGGTCATTTTTGCGAAGCGATGAAACTCCTATATCTACATTCGTCCAGGCCTGTACGCGGTATTCAACGCCGCTGATGGTGCTTGGCTGTTCAGAGCCTTGAGTAACAGTCACACTACCGCCAGTGGCTGGATTGTTATCAATGTCAATCAGTGCCTCGTAATAGTAAGTGAAACCGTTCGCCATGACATCCGGTGCGTTAGCAAACATTGAGATCAGGAACAGACTCAGGCTGGCACTGAACAGGATCAAACATTGTGAGATTCCTCTTCCCCAGAATTGAACAGTCATAAACCCTCCTTTGATAGTTGATGTACAATCATACATTTTTTTCGTATATTAAGTAAAGTTTATGATACAAATCATATTCATCTTCTGGAGGATATGGTATTATTAAACTATGAGTAACCTAAAGGAAGGATGTCCGGGAAGCCAGGAGATCAGGAGCCCCTATCCTGAGGACGTGAAGTGTTTTTTCTGTGGGGAGCGGATAGAGATCTGGTCCGATGAGACAGAGACCAAATGCCCCAAATGCGGCAATACCGTGACCCGCGAGATGAAGGAGACCTGCATCCAGTGGTGCCCGGCGGCCAAAGAGTGCGTGGGGGCTGAAAAGTACGAAAAGATCATGGCCCGCCTGAAGGAACAGTCCGGGGAATAGTATTTCTACTTGCCGAATATCCCTTTGAGGAAATCCCCGACAGGGGCCTTCTTTTTCTCCTTTCCCGTATCCTTCTCATTGTCTTTACCAGAGAGTTTCTTCATCAGTTCCTCGGTCACACGTTTCTCGACCTTCTCTTTTGCCCGTCCCGCAAGTGCCTCCATGTCAAGACCGTAGCTTGGAGATGAAAGGCTTCCTGATACCTTAAGGGGAAGGCTTCCCTGTTTTGATTCACCGACGAGATACTGTGCAAACTTTGTATTGTCCTTCAGTTTCTGGGTCAGTCTCTCTGAAAAGACAAGTTCCATCCTGATATTGAGCCTGTCTGAAGGAAGATCAATAGTCCCGTGGGGGTTCATGGAGAGGTCGGGGGACTTTATGGATGACTTAAGTCTTATAACACCCTTTTTCATCTTCAATGTGCCCTCGGATACATCAAAGGGGATTGTTTTCAGTTCAGGCAGTCCGAGGAACAGGGCGAGTTGCTTTGTCATTGCCGTCCCGGTAAATTTACCATCCTTCAGAAGGAAATTCCCTTTGCCTCCAAGACTCTTCTTTATAAGGTCGGGAGTCCTGCCCTTGCCCTTCAGGTCAAGGGAGATGTTGCCTTTGCCGTAGATCATCTCTGTCAGCTCTGGTTTGAACGCCTTCATGAGTTCATTGATGTCCATGTCCTTCACATCGATCTTCTTGGAGTAGGGCAGGGTGGGATCTCTGAGGTCAGCCCTTGCTGAGACAGTAAACTCTCCTCCGGATACCTTTCCCCTCAAGGTATTCAATCTGAATATACCCTTGGTGAGGTCTGTTTCAGCATTCAGTTCTGATATAACCACCCTGTTTATCTGGAGTTTGTCTACCCTCAGATCTCCGTTGATGGTTATACTGGCCGGAACGGGCAGAGGTTTCAGTTTTTTCTTTGGTGCCTTCTCCGGTTTCTTTGCTGGTTCGTCTTTTTTCTTTTTCTCCGGAATCCTGGCAAGGAGGGGGTCAAGGTTGAGGTCATCAGATGTAAGCTCAAGGTTGAGGACCGGTGAAGAGACATAGTTTCTCAGGTCCGCCCTCAGGTTTACCCTGCTGCCTTCAATGGTTACATCCCCTGAAAGGGAAAGATCACTGCCTCCTGCCTTATATGAGAGATTTACAGGACCAAGCTCCAGGTCTCTGTAAATGATCTTCCCGAGCTTGACCGTGCCACTGATCTCAGGAAGGGCGGAGGAGGCCTTTGAAGCCCCTGTCCCTCTGGACGAAGACCCTTTTCCCCTTTTTCCGGAGGCCTTGCCAAGTGAGGTAATCAGTCTGTCGGCATCGATACTCTCAGTATCAAGGTCTATTGTTATGGAAGGCTTTGTCATGTAACCGGCGACCTTTCCCTTTATGGAAATGTCTGTATCCATCAGACTCACCTTCATGTCAAGATCCATATCGCTTCCGGTAAACCTTATCTTTCCGGATATGTCAGGCTGAATGCCTTGCCAGGAGAGGTTGATTCTCTTGAGATCAACAGTCCCCCTTGCAGAAATCCTGCCGGAAGGACCGGTCGAAAGACCTATATCAGCAGAAGCCATGGCCCTGACTTCAGGAAATTCGCCAATTTCATCCACCAGAGTCAGTTCAGCATCTCTTACACTGATATTATTTACGAAAAGAGCAATGCCTCCACCAGATGGCTTTTCCTTCTGTTTTTCACCTTTCTTACCGGCTATGATATCTTCATAGTTGAACCTTCCCTCTCTGTTTCTCGTTATATTCACCCTTGGAGAAACAAGTTCAACACTATCAATAACAAGCTGTTTTCTGAGCAACGGAAGGAGTTTGTAACGGAGGACCAGCCTGTCTCCCTTTATGAAAATCCCCTTTCCCTCCCTGTCTGAAACGGTAAGGTCCTCAAGGCTGATACCGCTGAATATGCTTACCTTAAGTGTCCCGAGAGAGACCTTCCGGTTGATCGCTTTCTCGATCCTGGGGAGAACGAGTTGCCTTATTCGTTCATCTGTCAGGTAGCTCTTTGCAAATACTGCCAGACCTGCAAAGGCGAGAACGAAGAGTAATAC
>WFTX01000045.1 GCA_015485235.1 Nitrospirota bacterium
GCGACACCGACAGTACCGGTCTCTAATGTAAAAGGTTTCACCGTTCAGGTGAAAAAGGGCAAGAGTGTTTATGGTTAAATCCTGTCGCATTAAATACTGTTTTGAGGCAGTCCCTGCCGCCATTTTACCAGGGTCAATTGGCAAATTCGGGTTACTACCTCTCCTGGAGTACCTCCTGTACCGTCTCGGCAAACCTTCTGACATTTACAGGCTTGCCGATTATCCTGTCCACTCCCTCGGCTGCTATCATCCCGCCGTCCTCCATGTCGGGATATCCGCTCAGGACTATAATCCTGACCGAACTGTCTCTGTCTTTCACCCTCTTTATGAATTCAAGCCCGCCCATCTCAGGCATGATCATGTCCGTGATCACCAGGTCAATCCTCCCGGACTCTTCCTCAAACCTCCTCAACCCCTCAACTCCATCGGCAGCATCAACAGCGCTGTAGCCCATGCTCTCAAGGATGGTCACCAGGAGTTCCCTCACGGTCTCGTCATCCTCAACCACGAGTATCCTCTCGCCGCCACCCCGGGGAAGACCGTCTTCCACCTGTTTCTCCTTCATTGATGAGCCACCGCTCTCAAGGAGGGGAAGGTATATTCTGAAGGTGGTCCCCCTGCCAGATTCTGTCAGGAGATCTATATCACCGCCATGCTGTTTAACAATACCATAGACCTGGGCAAGGCCGAGCCCAGTCCCTTTTCCCACCTCCTTGGTAGTGAAGAAGGGATCGAATATGTTAGGAATGTGTTCTGAAGGTATACCTGTTCCTGTATCAGAGACCGTGAGGACTACATACCTGCCAGGTGTCAGTTCCCCTGTTTTCAAGGATAGGGGAGATTCTAAAGATTCGGTCTGAAGGCCGAGTCTGATCTTGCCTCCGCCAGAGAGGGCATCCTTTGCGTTTACCACCAGGTTTGCCAGGACCTGCTGCAACTTGGTAGGGTCGGCCTCCACCGTGTATTCCCCCGGAGGACAGTCCATCTCAAGGGTTATGTCTTCAGGAATGGTCCTGCTGATAAACCGGTAAAACTCCCTCAGAAAGGCCCCCATCTCGACAGGCTTCTTCTGGCTGACGGACTTCCGGCTGAAGTCCAGGATCTGCTTGACCAGTTTCGCCGCCCTTGTCCCGCCCTGGAAGATCGCATCCACCTTCTGCCGGAACTGGCCGGGCAGTGCCGGATCCTTTAACATTATCTCGGCATATCCGATAATGACGGTGAGGATGTTATTGAAATCGTGAGCTATCCCTGCGGCGAGATGACCGATGGAGGCCAGCCTCTCCTGTGCCTGTATCCGCTCCTCCCTCTTCTTCTCTTCTGTAACTTCCCTCACGAGAAAGACCGCGCCACGGCTCTCTTCTGCCTCCTCTGTATACCGGCCTCCCAACTGAAATACCCTCTTCTCAGAACCATCACCGACACTAACCTCCCTGAACGACCGCTCACCCGGGGAGATCAGATACTCCTTCCAGTCCAGCCCATCGATGTTTCCGATAACATCCCCCACTTCTGTTCCGGCAAGTACCCTGAGACAGGGTACCGCAACCGGATTGGCAAGCACGACCCTTCCTTCCTCATTCAGAAGGAACACCCCTTCATGGAGATGTTCAAAGAGGGTCTTCAGGGTTTCAAAGAGTTGATCCCGCTCCTTTTCAGCCTCCACCAGGGTAGTAATATCCTGTATCACGCCCTCAATGTAACCGTCCTCCATCAGCCTTGCATGAATCTCGGCATGGAACTCAGACCCGTCCTGCATTCTGAACCGGGTCCTGAAGTTCCTCACAACCCCATCCTTCTTCAGTCTCTGGACAAAGAGGTCCCGGTCGGCAGGGTTTACATAGAAGTCAGCAACGGGAATCCCTTTGATCTGTGAGCCATCCGTAAGATTGAAAATAGAATACACGGCAGGATTCAACTCTATAAGCCTTCCGTCCACCGTGGTCCTGAAGATACCTACGGGAAGGGTCTCAAAAAGCTCCCTGTACCTTGTCTCAAGTTCAACAACCTGCCTTTCATATCCTGACTTCTCAAGAGCCGACTTCACTGCAACGGGAAGCCGCTTCATGTGCTTTGAAGTCTTCAGGATATAGTCGGCGAGCCCTGTCTTCATCGCCTCAACGGCGATCTCCTCGCTCCCTGTACCTGTAAACATCACCACCGGCACCTCGGGATACTTTGTTTTCACCGCCTCAAGGACCTCAATCCCTGTCCCCCACCGGAGCTGGTAATCAGTGATCACCAGATCGAACCCCCCTTCGTCAAGGGCTTGGGCAAATTGCTCCCTCGAGAATATCTCCCGGCATTCCAGATCTTTGAACTCCTTCCGGAGTTCCCTTCCTGCCATTTTGCGATCGTCGGGATTGTCATCAATAATCAGAAAACGGAGCATTCCTCTGCACTCTCCCAGCCCGGACCCTGGCCCTGTTTTTCTGGAAGTTGGTCCTGCAATCATCTCCTCCAGGAAAGAGGTTAATGTGTATCCTCCCTGTTAATGAAGAGGGGGATACCGGCCTATCATAGTTCCGGCTTTTCACTCATCACCAGCCAGTAGAGGTGGAGTTCCCTGACTATACGGATAAGGTCGTCCAGCTGGACGGGCTTTACAAGGTAGGAATTGGCTCCAGTCTCATAGGCGCGGTTTATGTCAGGCGTCTCCCCTGAAGAGGTCAGGACAACGACGATCAGTTTCTTGAATTCCGGCTCTGCCCTCAACCATTCAAGAAATTCAAACCCGTTCATCCTGGGCATCTTAAGATCCAGAAGGATAATTACGGGAAGGGGATACTCCTTCCGGTCAGCATACTTCCCATCTCCCCTCAGATAGGAAACCGCTTCCTCTCCGCTGCTCACGACTGACAGGGGGTTGACAACCCCCGCCCTCTCAAAGGCCCTCTTTATGAGAAGAACATCGTTAGGGTCATCCTCAACGAGGAGGATGGTATATTCTGAAGGGTTCATGCCCTTCCCTCCTTACAAGTCCCGCACTCCCTCTTTGTATTTTAACAGATCGATACGGAATCTGCTACCCCGTCCCACCTCGGACACCACCCCCACTCTCCCTCCGAGCTTCTCCACACCCTTTCTGACTATCGCAAGGCCGATCCCGGTCCCGGGGTACTCCTCAATACCATGGAGCCTTTCAAAGACATGGAATATCCTCTCATGGTGCTCCTCGGGAATACCTATCCCATTGTCCTCTATAATCAGCCTCTGGAAGCCTTCCTGCTCTTCCACCCAGATCCTGACCACCGGGCGTTCTCCGTCCCTCACGAACTTCAGTGCATTGGAAAGGAGGTTGGTTAGCACCTGCTCAAGTATGCTCCTTGAGCCCATCACTTCAGGAAGGGGACGGCGGACCTCCAGGAAGGCATCCCTTTCCTCAATGAGCCCCTGAAGATTCTGAATCACCGAATCCACCACTCCTTCAAGGTCGACCGGCTGGAGCCGCAGGTCCCGCCTTGAGATCCTGCTGTACTGTAGGAGGTCACTGATAAGACCATCCATCCTCCTTGCGGCACTGGCTATCCTTTCGGCATAGTCCCTCCCCTCATCATCCAGGAC
>WFTX01000046.1 GCA_015485235.1 Nitrospirota bacterium
TAATATAACTGATGAAAAAAGGGGCCTCTATGAAAATACCGGGCCGTATCATCGGATGTTTCCTGTTAGGAGTATTTCTCTTCCTTCCATTGTCCTCATATGCTCAGAGCGAAAAAAAGCCCGTCCGGATAGGTGTAGCCTCCATGATCACCCCTGTGGATGCTGTCAAGTATTATCAGGAGATCGTTGACTATATTTCTGAAAAACTCGGCGAACCCGTCGAAATGGTCCTCAGACGGACCTATGATGAGATGGACAGGATGCTTGAAAAGGGCAAGGTGGATGCAGCCTTCATCTGTTCAGCCCCCTATGTGAAGAACCGCAGGGAGTTCGGTGTGGAGCTCCTTGCTGCCCCACAGGTGAATGGAACCCCCTTTTACCACTCCTATATCATCGTCCACAAAGACAGCCCCTATCGTTCCATAAAAGACCTCCAGGGAAAGACCTTTGCGTTTACGGATCCCAAATCAAACTCCGGCAAGCTCTACCCCGAATACCTCATTGCAAAGATGGGGACTACACCAGACAACTTCTTCTCAAGGTACGTCTACAGTTACAGTCATAACAAGTCCGTAGAGATGGTGGCTAAGAAGGTGGTGGATGGTGCCGCAGTGGAGAGCCTTGTTTACCACTACATGGAGAAGAAGGGCTCCCCCTATGTCAAAGAGACGAGGATAATAGAACGGTCTCCCAGGTTTGGCATCCCGCCCATAGTTGTATCCACAGCCACACCTTTTTTCCTCAAGGAAAAACTCAAGGAGATACTCCTTGGAATGCACAGGACACCAAAGGGGAGGGAAATCCTTGACGCAATGCTGATAGACCGTTTCGTAGATGTCCCCGACAGCAACTACGACTCCATCCGGGAGATGGAGGCCTTCCTTGAAAATCTGAAGTCACCTGAGAAACCTGAGGAGAAAAAGACGGGCACAATCCACTTTGCCGTTATCCCACGCGACAATCCTCGCATCGCTTATGAAAAATACCAGCCCCTTATAGATTACCTCGTCGAGGATACGGGAATGAAGATAGAGCTCGTCCTGAAGAAAAGCTATGAAGACACTGTCACGGGACTTGTCAATGGTTCCATTGACATAGCACTTCTGGGGCCCCTCACCTATCTCGAGGCAAGGATAAAGGCAGGGGCGGTCGCCATTCTAAGGAGCATCACCGAAAAAGATGAAAGCTTTTATCGGAGCGTTATTATTGCAAGAAAAGATTCCCCGGTGAACAAGCTCTCCGACATGAAGGGGCGGTCCTTTGCCTTTGCCTCGGTAAAATCCACATCGGGCAACCTGATACCCCGGTATCTCCTTGCCGAGGCAGGCATTCACCTCAGGGACCTCCTCAAATACAAGAACTTTGATTACCATGACTCTGTCGTAAAGTGGGTTTTAAAGGGAGAATACGATGCAGGGGCTGTCCGGGAGGCCGTTGCCGAGAAGTATCTTCCCCTGGGACTCAAGATAATAGAGAAATCAAAGGCCATACCAACAGGCCCTGTTGTAGTTGGACCCAGGACACCCTACCGGGTTGCAGAACGCATAAAAAACTCACTCCTAAAGATGGAGAGGGACCCCAGGGGACGGGAGACACTCACCCGGACCGACCCCGAACTGAGAGGCGGCTTTATTGAGGCATCGGACAGCGACTACAGGGGGATCAGGAAGATGATAAACGATGTTCCCACTACCTGCGGGACCGGCTGTCATCCAAAGATCAAACTATGAACCTGGGCAGCATAATAAACAGACTCTCACTCCAGCAGAAGTTCATAATTCTCACATCAGTCTCGATACTCATACTGATGTCCTTCATCGGCTTTATCGTAATACGTCGTGAAAGCAGTATACTCTATAATGAAGTCGAGAGGCAGGGAAGGCTCCTTGTTGAGACACTTGCCATCCCTGTAATCAATGACCTTATCTATGAAAGGCTGGGGCTCGTTGAAGAGGGAGGCCTGATTGACAACTACATCACCGAGATATTCAATAGAAAGGACATTGATCTCATTTATATCGCTGTGCTTGATGAGAGGGGGAAGGTCATATCCCACAACAACTTCAAGGAGTATGGCAAGGTCTATAAAGATCCGATGACTCTGAAGGCCCTTGATGCCGGGTCCACACTCATCCAGCGTTTCAGGTTTCCCGATACCGGCCATGGCGCCCTCGATATCACCACCCCTCTCTCAATAGGCAAGAAACGCTGGGGAACCCTGAAGATAGGCGTCTCCCTTGAGAAGGTCGAACATGAAACAGAAAGCATGATAAAGAGGATCATAGTACTTACCCTTCTTATCCTCCTTGGCGGATTCATAATAATCATAACCCTTAGCCGCAGGTTTATAGGTCCTATTACTTACCTGGCACGAACAATGGAGAAGGCAGGAGGCGACAGGCTTGATGTAAAGGTGGATATAAAGGGTCATGACGAGCTTGCACTCCTTGGAGAGAGTTTCAACAGGATGATAGACAGGATCAAGGAGGCAAACATTGAACTCAAGCGGACTCACGAAAAGCTCCTACAGTCCGAGAAACTGGCCTCCATAGGAATCCTTGCCTCCGGCGTGGCCCATGAGATAAACAACCCCCTTGGCGGGCTCTTCAACTGTGTCCAGATGCTTGAAGAGATGGGCGAAAACCAAGAATTCCGTGAGCGTTATCTTGCGTTGCTCAAAGACGGACTGAACAGGATCGAGACCACTGTGGGGAAACTCCTCTGGATGGCACGTAGCGGGAAAAGGGAACCTAAGATTGTGGATGTTAAAGAAGCAATAAGGGACCTCTACGGTTTTGTCGAGTATCGTCTGAAACAGAACAGGATTGAGTACAGGGAGAAAATAGAAAATGACCTTACTCTCATAATAGATCCCCATGACTTCCAGCAGGTGCTCATAAACCTGATCCTCAACGCAATATATGCAATGAAAGGGGGTGGAACCCTGGGAATCTCTGGCTACAGAAGGAAAGGTGAAATATACCTCGAGGTCTCTGATACCGGCGAGGGGATTGAGAAGGAGAACCTTGGCAGGATTTTTGATCCCTTCTTTACTACAAAACAGACAGGAGAGGGAACAGGGCTTGGACTCTGGTTGACCTATGAGATAGTAAAAAATTATAATGGCGAAATTTTCGTCAGTAGCGAAAAAGGCCTGGGAACCACATTTACGATAATCTTCAGTCACCGGGGCTGAAAGATGAAAAAAAGAAGAATCCTTGTTATAGAAGATGAGATGATCATGCGGGTCACTCTCGAGGATGCCCTGAAGGCACAGAACTATGAAGTTGAGGCATTTGAAACCGGGACGGCCGGTGTCCAGGCGTATAAGGAGAACACCTATGATCTCGTACTCACCGATGTAAGGCTCCCTGATATAAACGGCCTTGATGTCCTTCGCCGGATAAAGGAGCACGATGCCACCGCCCAGGTTATACTGATGACTGCCTTCGGTACTATCAAGGATGCCGTTGAGGCGATGAAGATGGGGGCCTTTGACTACATAACAAAGCCCTTCTCCCTGGAGGAATTAGCCCTTATCGTGAAGCGTGCGATAGATGTCAAGGATATGCAGGATGAAAACATAAGGCTCAGAAAGGACCTCTCGGCCTGCTACTGCTACCCCAACATAATAGGTGAGAGTGAGGCCATGAGAGGTGTCTTTGAGATGATAGGAAGGATCTCCCAGACAGACTCTACAGTTCTTATACTCGGCGAAAGTGGAACAGGCAAGGAACTTGTCGCCTCAACCATACACTTCCAGGGCCCGCGGAAGGATCGTCCCCTTGTGAAGGTGAACTGCGGGGCCCTCCCGGAAAACCTGATAGAGAGTGAACTCTTCGGGTACGAAAGGGGGGCCTTTACAGGCGCAACAAAGCAGAAACCCGGGAGGTTCGAGCTGGCCGACGGAGGAAGCATATTTCTTGACGAGATCGGGGAGCTACCGCTCCAGACACAGGTAAAACTACTCCGGGTACTGCAGGACGGCACATTCGAGAGGCTCGGGGGTACGGAAACAGTCAGAGTGGATGTCAGAGTCATGGCGGCCACAAACAGGGATCTTGAAAAAGAGGTAAAGAAGGGCTCCTTCAGGGAGGACCTGTATTACAGGCTGAATGTCATACCCCTGACCATCCCTCCCCTTAGACAGAGACGGGAAGACATACCACTGCTTGTGGAACATTTCCTTAAGAGATACAATGGACGGTATGGCAAGGATATTCGTTTCTCAGGGGAGGCCCTCAATGTCCTGATGAACTATGACTTTCCGGGTAATGTAAGAGAGCTTGAAAACATCGTTGAAAGGTGCGTTACGCTCTCAGAGGGTGATATAGTAAGAAAGAATGACCTGCCTGATCACCTGTCTTCAGATCGTTCTTCCACGGGAAGCGATGTGCCCTCTTTGAACGAGATCGCCTCGGAGGCGGAGAAGGAATACATAAGCAGGATACTCCGAACCACAGGCGGCAACAAAACAAAGGCCGCTGAACTCCTCGGTATCAGCCGGAAGACCCTCTGGGAGAAGATGCGCACCTACGGGTTGAACCACTGAGTGCCGACATGACTGCAAACCTTGCGAGACTTTCTTAATTTTATTTTATAATCAAAATATTACCTCACATTGTAAGCCTGATTTCAAGTTGACAATCCCTCCAATACCTTGTATACTTTGCCTATAGGCAGCTCTTACAGTATCTCACAGAAAGGAGGTGAAAGGATATGAGGAAAATAATTCTTATGGTACTCTGCCTCCTCATCACCGGGATGCTCTCGCTGTCATTTGCTGATGACCAGACGACCAATCAGGACATGCAAAAGACAGAGACAGAGCAGGGCCAGGTGATGAAAGAGGCAAAGAGTCTGCCCAGCACTCTTCTGACGGACAGAACAGTCAGTATAGACGAAGATGAAAACCCCTGGGAGACCCAGTACAGCTCTATTCCCAGCGATATCGACTAAATAAAGGCAAAAGGCATATCATCTCAAAGGATGACTGTACTGTCATCCTTTTTTATACGATTGCGTCTATGAGGATAGCACCCTTGAAGTCTATCTCTCCCGGTTTCCCTCTCCCATGATCGACAATCTCCGGGCCGAAGAGCCGCAAGTGCCTCCCTTCAAACTGGACATAGGCAGAGTTTTCACGCTTGATCTCATAGAGCTTTCCACCTACCTCCACCATCGCCCTTCCGCCATAAACCACCACCCTTGTATCCAGGGAGGGAAGGCCCGTTATGTCCTGTCCACAAGCCAGGGTATAAACTGATGTGACCATAACGGAAAGAACCAGAAGGACAACTACTTTTTTAAGGATTGTCTTCATATAATAGCCTCAAGCAAGTCTCATGCCATCTCAAAAACCCCTTCTTTTAAGAGATCTTTAAGTTGTAAAAACAAATGGTTAGTGTATTAA
>WFTX01000047.1 GCA_015485235.1 Nitrospirota bacterium
CGGAGGGTCAACAAGAAGGTGCTTGAGGCCCTGGTGAAGGCAGGTGTGATGGACTCCATCGTCCAGTCATCCATTGAGCCAACCGACCCCCGGAGCAGTGATGCCCGTTTCCTCCGCGCCCTCGGCCTGAGGAAGGTCCATGCCCTGATTGAAAAGAAACTAAGCCCTTCCCTCTTCGGACAGCAGAGCTTTCTGACACCGCCGGACCCGCTGGAGGATATTGAGCCACTGACCGAAGAGGAACTCCTTGCCGCTGAAAAAGAGAGCCTCGGCTTCTATATAACGGGACATCCCATTGAGAAGTTCAAGAAACATCTTGCCCTTTCAGGCGTGAGGGAGATTGCCAGTCTTGAGGGCATGAAAGACCAGGGGACTGCTATAGTGGCAGGGATCATCACTGATCTCAGGAAGAGCTACACCAGGGGGAAGGGTGAGCCCATGGCTGCATTCATCTTCGAGGATGACACGGGGATTCTGGAATGCATCGCCTTCCCTGATGTCTATAAAGAAAACTCTGACATCATCCTCAAGAACAACCTCCTGGTCCTTACCGGAAGCATTGACAGAAGTGAAAAGGGTATAAAGTTCCTCCTCAGGGAGGTCTCCAGGCTGGAAGAGGCCTTCCAGCAGAGGGGACTCAAGGTTGAGATTACTCTCGATGAGGAACAGGTTAAAGGAAAAGAACTTGCGGAACTTAAGTCTCTCCTCTCCTCTAGGCCGGGGAACGCTCCGGTCTATGTCAGGCTCAGGAGCGGAGAAACGGAGACCCTCTTCCTTACAGAGGAATCTATCACCCCTGATTTTGGTATAATTGAAGAGGTGACCGGACTCCTTGGTGAAGGCTCTCTGAGGATAATAAGGAACAATGGTCACTCACCGGAAGGCATTGCCGGAAGGCGGCCGGGCAGGAAGCATGGCAAGACTAATGTGAAGAAACAATGAAATATTATCTTGATTTTGAAAAACCCCTGCAGGAGATTGATCTCAGGATCGAGGAACTCAGGAGGCTGAGTAATGGCAAGAACTCTGCCCTTGATACCGAGCTCTCCAGCCTCCAGAGCCGGGCTGAGAAACTCCTTCAGGAGATATTCTCCAATATCACACCATGGCAGAGGACCCTGGTAGCCCGTCATCCCGATCGTCCTTACACCCTGGACTACATAGGGATGCTCACCGATGACTTTGTCGAACTTCACGGTGACAGGCATTTCGGGGACGACAGGGCGGTGGTCGGCGGGTTCGGCTCCATAGACGGCCGGACCTTTTTTATAATAGGCCATCAGAAGGGAAGGGGGACAAGGGAACGGATCGAGAGGAACTTCGGGCAGCCCCACCCCGAGGGCTACCGGAAGGCCCTGAGGTTGATGAAGATGGCGGAGCAGTTCAGGAAACCTGTCCTCACCTTTATTGACACACCAGGGGCATACCCGGGAATCGGGGCCGAGGAACGGGGACAGTCGGAGGCCATAGCACGGAACCTGATGGAGATGTCCCTCCTGAGGACGCCTATCATATCAGTTGTTATAGGGGAGGGCGGGAGCGGCGGAGCCCTCGGCCTTTCTGTTTCGGACAGACTCTACATGCTTGAAAATGCAATATATTCCGTCATCTCGCCTGAAGGCTGTGCAGCCATCCTCTGGAAAAAGGACGGAGAAGTGGGCCAGGATGAGTACACAAGGGCGGCCGAGGCCCTCAAGCTCACTGCCCGGGACCTCCTTGGTCTGGGGATAATCGACGGCATGATCCCCGAACCTCCCGGCGGGGCGCACAGGGCACCTGAAGAGACAGCGGAAAACATGAAAAGAGAGATCCTGAAGGCCGTTGATGAACTCTCCGGCCTCCCACCTGAAAGACTGGTAGAATCCCGTTACCAGAAGCTCCGGAGGATAGGAGCCCTTTCCTCACAGGGAGAATCCCCATAAGGTGGCGCCCGGGGACCGGCATGAGCAGGAGGAGAGGACCATACTTCCAGAACTGGATGAGCTTGAGGGAGTCTTAGAGAGGCTCAGACTGGCAAATAAGGAATGCCCGGTCATAGTGGAAGGCAGGCGGGACAGGGACGCACTCCAGAGGCTCGGACTTGAGGGAGAGATCATTACCATCCATTCAGGAGGCACATTGTATGACTTTGCTGAAGAGTTGATACACGCACACAAAACCATCATCCTCCTGCCTGACTGGGACGATAGGGGTGAACTCCTCTACGGCAAACTTGCCTCTCTCCTCAGGGGGATATATGAAAGGCATGAATCGATAAGAAACAGGCTTATAG
>WFTX01000048.1 GCA_015485235.1 Nitrospirota bacterium
GACTTATTCCCGATATCTTCTGAAAAGGATCTCGTTATTAGATTCTCAGAAGGTCTCTTTAAAAGCATTGGCAGAGGAACTGATCCCAGGACCATAATGAATAGAATCAAAAATATCTTCAAAAGGGTTGTACCTTCAGTAGAACTTAAAGAAGACGGAGTCTCCTTTCAGATACGCTTCGATAGCTCCACCTCGACAGATCTTCTACTTGATGATGTTATGGAAGGATTGTATCGTTACATAAAGAAACAAAAACTGAGAGCTTGTATCGCACTTGATGAGTTTCAGGAAATTACTGAACTGTCTGGGTCACGCCGTATAGAAGCGATATTGAGATCACATATACAGATGCATCAAGAAATATCTTATTTCTTTATAGGCAGCAGAAGGCGTGTTATCAGAGATATGTTTACTGACAGAAATCGGCCTTTCTATAAGAGCTCTTTTTTGTATACTCTTACCTCCATACCTAAAGACAAATTCGTAAAATGTATTACAGACGCATTTAGGTTGTCAAAGAAGAAGTGCAGTAGCGATGCAGCATCATTAATCTATGACTTGACTGAGGGATACCCCTATTATGTTCAGAAACTCTCTTTGCTGGCCTGGGATATGACAGAAAATTCATGTAATATCAACACGGTCAAGAAGGCTTTTGATGTCTTGATTGAGTCTGACAAGGCAGATTTTGAGAATATATGGAGTGGTCTTACAATGTCCCAGAAATCTCTGCTAAAGGCCATGGCAGTTGAACCTACAAGCACCCCTTATTCTAAGGAGTATCTAAGTAAACATGGACTTTCTGTTGGAGGCACACAGAAGGCCCTAAAGGTGTTGCTTTCAAAAGATATTATTGAAAAAGACAATGAAGGTGTTTTTAAAGTAACCGATCTGATATTTAAAATATGGCTTAGACATTAACAGGAGGATCCATGATTTGACATCCTCCCATTTCCTGGTCGATACGACTAAAAAGGAGATAGGTCTTTCCGCCGGGCTCCTATAAAAAATACCACTCTGCCTCAATCCCCCTCAGGAGCATACCTGCCCTCTGCCTGAGATCTGAAGCCCCGGCCTTCCTCAGATGCTCCACTGCCTTCAGAACCTCCCTGATGGCCTTCTCTACTCCCTTCCTCTTCGTATGATCAAGCCCCCTTATCTTCTCCAGATGCCTTATCGCCTTCTGAATTTCCTTATCCCCGCCATCAAACCTCATCTCCTCTATCAGCCCCTCTAACTGATCCTCCAGTCCTGCCTGAAGCTCTATGGAAAGAGAATACTCATCATAATCCCTGTACTCCCCTCCGTCCTCATACTGAAGTTCTGTCTTCAAGGTATATGTCCCAGGAATATAAGGGATCAATACATAATAGAAAACCTTTCCTGTCTCTCCAGGCTCAAGGTGCATATCCTGTACCCACGGGTTTTCCTCTATCCACTTCCTCCCAATAGGATCATAAAGAACCAGTCCCCCGGAATAACTCTCCTTCAACCTCAACTGAACAGGCTCATCTCCCTTGTTCTTTATCCTTACCTCAACAGGCACAAGACCCCAGGGTATCACCTCATTGTCTCCCTTATGGACGTAACTCAGGGACTTGAGCAAAAGGTTTCTCAGGAGGGCATAACTCTCCTCAGTCAGGCTCTTCCCAAGATCAAAGGCCAGAAATACCACATTGCCCTCTCCATATCCTTTGAACACTACTGCAGGATACCTCTTTTCACCTTTCCTGTCTTTATCGTCACCATCTTCTTTGTCCTTCTTCTTATCCCGGTCCTCTACCTCAGCCTCTCCCTTATCCCTTTCCTTCTCTTCTATCCAGCCAGATATCCCTGCCTCCTCCTGTACTTCTACTTTCAGAGCCCTTCCGTAAAGAGGTATCTCCCCCGCTACTGTCACCGGGCTCTCCTCTGTCTCAAGCCTGTATTTCTTACCATCAGGCAGATGCCCCCTGTACTTTAATCCAAAGACCGCCCCGGTCCTTTCCTCATCCCCTTCCTCATCTCCTTCATGGTCATCATCTCCCTTTATCAGAAAGAGCGATGAGATGAGCCCTGTACCTCCATAGACCCTCTCCATGAGTTCATCCCTGTAATGATCCCTAAGCGGTTGTTCATCCCCTATGATCAGGATGTCCGTATAATAGGGGTTCCTCAGCTCCCTCTCAAAGTCTTTCCTGTCAAAGACTATCAGACTGCTTCCCCCTGTCTCTCTGAGAATGCTCTGCAGGAGCCCCAGGTCTATACACTTTCCACCTTTTTCATCTTCATCATCGCCACCCTTTCCTTTCTTTCCATCCCTTCCGTCTCCGTCTTTATCTTCATGCCCTCTTTCATCGCTACCGGACTTTCTGCCCTTGTGTTTCTGGTCTTCCTTTTCTTCATCCTCATCATCAGTATCCTTACCGTCCTTTCCATGACATTCCCCGTTTACCCAGACAAGAAGATTCGTTACATCAGGCACGGTCTTTGTAACCTCAAGCTCAGGCCCTGCCTTGGGCAGCACCTCTAACACCGTACTGTCAAGACTCAGGATGTCTGCTCCAATCACCGCCTGAAGTACGGCGATATAGTTGCCTTCCTCCACCCCCTCTGTCAGATACTCATCCAGATACGAAACCGTTGTGTTCGTTGAGAGGCTTACGGCATGTTCAAAGGTTGCAAGAACCTCCTCTGTCCCCGGATTCACAACAAGAACCCGTACCGTCATGTTATTCAGGTCTGTATTCCCACTATTGGTTACACTGTACTGAAGCGTTACAGGGCCTCCTGACTCTATTGATGAAGGTAACGCCTCTATATCACCTATGAGTGTCTTCCCTGCCTCAGGGGCTCCTGTTATCTCAAACAGTGCCGATGAAGTGCTCAATATCTCACTGTCCGCTCTGACTTCAAGAACTGCACTGTACATCCCGGGGGAGTTCTGCTCTGTGTTCCAGTATGTCTTTATCTCTCTTATCTGGCCGGGAAGAAGCTCAGGGATGGAATTTGTCTCTGTATAGACAACATGGCCACTGGCGTCCTTTATCCTCACCACCGCCGTCACGTTCTCAAATACGTAATTGACGCTTTCACTCTGCACGGTGGATATGATCGTTACTGGATCGTTGGCCTTGTAAGAGATGCGGTCTGTAATGACCCTTGTGGTTATGCTTCTTTCCGCTGAGATGCTGACTGGACTATCCCCCTCTGCTCTCACTTTTTCTCCCTCAAGAAAATGCACACAGACCCGATAAT